>JBFELD010000059.1:0-9417 GCA_041552375.1 Kiloniellaceae bacterium
AGGTGGAGATCGAGGCCAAGCCCAAAAAGGGGCTTTCGGGCAAGAAGCTCGTGCTCTTGGTCATACTTCCGCTTCTGCTGCTGGGCGGCGGCGGGGCAGGCGCCTATTTCGGCGGTTTCCTGGATCCGTTCCTCGGCAAGGCCGGCGGGCACGAGGCGGCTGTGGACGAGGGCGAGACACTTCATGCCCGCGGGCCGACGACCTTCTATGAGTTGCCCGAGATGCTGGTCAACCTCGAGTCTTCGGGGCGCCGCACCAACTATCTGAAGCTGGTGCTCGCATTGGAGCTTGAGGATGACGATGACGTCGCGGAGCTGGAGGATGTCCTGCCGCGCATCGTCGATAATTTCCAAGTCTATCTGCGCGAGCTGCGCATCGAGGACCTGCACGGATCGGCCGGTATGCAGCGTTTGCGCGAGGAGCTTTTGCTTCGGGTGAACGCCTCCACCAAGACCGCCAGGGTGCGCGACGTTCTCTTCAAGGAGATGCTGGTCCAGTAGGGGCCCGGACTGCAAGACGCAATCGGAACGAGAGTCACGATGACCGACGCCGCCGAGATCACAGCTGACGAAGCGCACGCGCCCGGCCCGGAGACGCCCGAAGGGCAGGCGACCGGCGAGACGGACGGTGCCGGCTCGCTTGGCGAGCGCGTGCTGGAGCGGGACGAGATCGAGAGCCTGCTGGGCCTGGCCGGAGGCGAGGGCGACGACGAGACGGGCATTCAGGCGATTCTCAACTCGGCACTGGTGTCCTACGAGCGCCTGCCGATGCTGGAGGTGGTCTTCGACCGCCTGGTGCGCATGATGTCCACCTCGCTCAGGAACTTTACCTCGGACAACGTCGAGGTGAGCCTCGACAACATTTCCTCCGCACGCTTCGGCGACCACCTGAACGCGGTGCCACTGCCGGCGATGTTGGCGGTTTTCAAGGCCGAGGAATGGGACAACTACGCGCTCATGACCATTGACAGCGCGCTCATCTACTCGATCGTCGATGTCCTCCTCGGTGGCCGGCGCGGGACCGCGGCCATGCGTATCGAAGGACGCCCCTACACGACCATCGAGCGCAATCTGGTCGAGCGGATGATCCACGTCATTCTGGCCGATCTATCGGCGGCTTTCGACCCCATCTCACCCGTCACCTTCCGTTTCGAGCGCCTGGAGACCAACCCTCGCTTCGCGACCATCGCGCGCCAGGCCAACGCCACCATCATCGTCACCCTGCGGGTCGATATGGAAGATCGTGGCGGCCGCATCGAGCTCATGATCCCCTATGCGACGCTGGAGCCCATACGTGAGCTTCTGTTGCAAATGTTCATGGGCGAGAAGTTCGGGCGCGACTCCATCTGGGAGGGACACCTGACCTCCGAGCTGTGGCAAACCGAGGTCGCCATTCATGCCGTGCTCGATCAGATCGAGTTACCGCTCAGCAGTATCCTCGAATGGGAGGAAGGCTGCCAACTCGATTTGAACTGCACGCCGCAATCCCTTGTCGAGTTGAAATGCGGAGGGATGACCATGTTTCGAGGCCGCATGGGGCAGCGCAATGGCAGCATCTCGGTTCAGGTCTGTGAAAAGGCGACGTCAGAGGAGGATCAGTCGTGAGCCTCTTGTTCGACTTATCTCCACTGTTTGATGTTATGTTGTCTTTTTTATTATTAATTACAATTGTATATGCGATTATCTTAAATAAGAAATTGAAAACATTCCATGAGGCGCGGGCGGCCATGGCCAGCCTTGCCGGGGATCTCGACGCGGCGGTCCGGCGTGCCGAGGAGGGGCTTGCCAAGGTGAGAACCGAAGCCGAGAAGAGCGGCACGCGGTTGGTCCAGCGCAGCGAAGCGGCAAAGCACTTGGCGAACGATTTGGCGTTGCTGGAAGAGCGCGCCACGCGCGCCGGCGACCGGCTGGAAAAATTGAGCGCCCGAGGCCGAGACGAGCTCCGCCCGTTCGTGCGCAAAGACGCATCGGGGGCCCATCGTTCCGGCCCGGCCAGGACGACAAAGGCGCCGGCCGATGTCGATGAGACGTCGCCGCTCGTTCGGGCCTTGCGGGGCCTGCGTTGAGCGCCGGTCGGGATCGTCCGGGCCTGCTGGATAGGATTGGATCGGATCAGTCATGCGAATTCGTCTCTTACCGATCGTAATCGCCGTTGCGATTATCGCCGTGCCTGCAAGGCTGGGTAACGTCTGGCAGGTCGCTCAGGAGGGGGGTCCCGCCTTGGCGGAGGAAAAGGTCGAGGCCGACAGCGATGATGCGGGCGATGAGGCCGAGGCGGCCGACGGCGTCGATCTGATCGAGAGTGGCGCGGCGACCAGCGCTGCGATCTTGAATGCCTCGAGCGACACTGGCACGTCGACGTCTTCCGGCGAGCCTGCCGGCGGTGCGTTGTCCGACGGCTTCGAGGCGGCGGGTTTTCCGGCCGATCCCTTCGCGCTCACCAACGAGGAGCTCGAGATCCTGCAGTCCTTGGCCGAACGCCGCGCGGAGCTGGATCAGCGCGAACAAGAAATCGAGCGACGCCTGACGATCCTGGCCGCGGCCGAGACCCGTATCGAGGAAAAGATCGCGCGGCTGGAGGTTCTGCGGCAGAGGATCGAGGGGGCGACCGCCGATAGCGAGGCCCGTCACGACGAGCGGATCGCCTCTCTCTCGCGCATCTATGCCGCCATGAAGCCGAAAGAGGCGGCCAAGATCTTCGAGACCATGGAGATGACGGTGCTTTTGGATCTGCTCAGCCAGATGCGCGAGCGTAAATCGGCCGCGATCCTGGCCAAGATGGACCCCAACCGTGCCCAGGCCGTGACCTTGCAGCTCGCCCAGCGGGAAAAGCTGCCCTTGCCCAAGGAATAGGGTCGAGGACGCAAGTGGGGCTCACCGCGCGTCACCGGGCCGGTTTACGGCGCGTTAACCTTGCCATCTTAGCATCCGATGACTGTGCGCGATGCGCCTTGGCACCCCGCGGCTCCCTGCCGCTCAGGACGGCGGCCGGGGGGCGGCGGCTCCGGGACGAACGATGATGCCGGCGATCGGTAATGGCAAGCTCCAGGACGACTCTGCCGCCGCAACCGGGGCGGAAATCGGTCTGATATCGCTTCTCAGCTTGAAGCTTCTGCTTCTCGCTTTTTTCATCCTTTTGAATGCGCTCTCGGAATTCGAGATGCTGAAGGTGCGCGCGGCTCTGGAAAGTGTCACCAAGGCTTTCGACGGGCGGCTGAACGTCGAACATAATCGCGCCATCAGTGGCGCCGCCGACGGTTCCTTGGACGGGACGGACTTGCTGCTGGCCGATACGGGACAGCTCTTTGAGACTATGTTGCCGGCGATCTATCAGGATCGCTCCGACAAGCTCGCGTTCATGGCTTTGGAGGTACAGGCCGGGACTTTCTTCGCAACCGGCGATGCGCGCTTGCAGGCTGGCCGTGGTCTCTTGCTCGGCCGCTTGGCGGCGCGTCTGCGGGAATGGGAAGCCGACGGCATCGATTACGGCTTGAGCATCCTGATCGGGCACCGCGGGGGCAAGGCTGGTGCCCCCGTGCGGGTGGAACGGGCCGCGGTTCTGGCGCAGCGATTGGCCGCCGAGGGTGTGCCGGCCCGGCGCCTGGCCGTTGGGACGTTCAAGGCCTTTGTCGACAAGGTGCGGCTGGAATTCACGGTGCGACGGCCGGCTGAGGGCGTGCGCGACGAGGGTGGGGCAAGGCCATGATGCGTGCGTCGACCAACGGGCCGAAATTGCGGACGATGCAGCCGGGATATGGCGGTCTTGCGGGAAGCCGGCCCTACCCGGGGATGCCGCGCAGCCGCGCCCGGCTCATTTGGCTGACCACTTTCACCGATCTGACGGCCTTGATGCTGACATTTTTCGTTCTTCAGTTTTCGATGTCGAAGATCGATGAGGTACAATGGCAGAACCTCTCCGATTCGTTTCAGCAACGGCTGAGCAGCGTGCAGGAAACGCAGGTGCCATTGCCGCAGCAGGTGCTTGGCATCGAGCCGCGACAAACCATTCCCGGTGACGATCTGGTCTACCTGACGGCGGTGATCGGCGAGCAGCTTAAAAGCGCCGGTGTCGCGAACCATTTCGCGATCGATCAACGGGACGCCCGCATCGTGATCCGGCCCTTGGTTCCCACGGTTGATGGTTTGGACGAGCGCGGCAGGGAGGCGTTGGAGGTGCTGGCCGCGCTGATCGCGCGTTTGGACAATCGCGTGGACCTGGAGTTTCGCCAGGCTCCAGGCGACACCGCGGCGACTTTCAGATCCAGGTACCGCGCCGCCCTGGAGGGGGCGCTGGCCGTCCAAGAGCGCCTGGCGGCTTTGGGTGCGCGCAACCTGTCCACCGTCAAGGCCAGGCTTGCCGATCCCAGTAATACCGCGGCGCCGGGCGATGCGCGCGTCTCGTTCGTCATCCACGCGCACGAGGAGGCGGGACAATGAGCGGCGGGTTGCGAGGGTACTGGGTTCGTGCGGCGTTCTTGGTCCTGATCCTGTCGATTGCGGTCGTGGTATCGCCGCCGGACGTGGCTGGCGCGGATGATCCGGCCCAGTCGGTGCGCATCAGGGGCGGCGTCCATGACGACTTCACCCGCATCGTCTTCGATTGGCCGAGCCAAGTCGATTATGAGGCGCGGCTGGACGATAACGTCTTGACCGTCGAGTTTTCTCAAGGAGCGACCTTCGACGCGGCGCCGGCGCGGCACATTCTCGGATCGGCGATCGGTTCGCCGCGAACCTCCGATGACGGGCGCCGCGTTGAGATCCCGTTGACGGGGAGCTTCGAGCTCAAGCATTTCCGCATCGCCGAGCGGGTCGTCATTGATCTCGTCACCGTCGCGCAAGGCCCCGATGGGGCGGCCGACCCCGGTGCCGTGCCCGAACCGGAGCATTCCCCCGAACCTGAGCATTCCCCCGAACCTGAGCATTCAAAGGCCGGAAAGACGCCGCCCGACGCGGTGAGCGCGGCCGCCTCGGCGTCGGCCAAGCAGGCCGCAGAGGTGCCCCATACCTCGAAGAACGTGGGACCGAAAACGCCTAAGTCGCTGGTCCCCCTGGACATCGCCGGTCCTCATCGGCGTCAGGAGGGCCGCTCGCCGACGCCGCCGGTCGCGCTTCTGCCGTCGGCGGCAACACCGGACCGGGCATCCCAGGGCCATCCGGCCTCGCAGCCTCCGCCGCATTCCGCGGCACCGGCGGAGCAGAACACCGCCCTCTCCCTTGCCAGTTCCGCCGCGAGCGGCCCTTCGGGGCGCCGGGCTCTCGGACCCGCTCCGCGGCCCAAGGTGCAGGCACCCGGCGAGGGCATTCGGATCGCGACGGATCCCGTTGTCCCCTCCGCCAAATCCGGTACGGGGGCTTCCGGTACGGGGGCTTCCGGTGTTGGTCAGGTCCAGATCACGCAACTCGATGCAGAGGCGCCTCGTCAGGTGTTGCCCCTCGGCCAATCGCCAGAGCGTTTCGATCCGGTCCAGCTTCGCGTTACCTGGCAAAGCCGGCCGGCGGCAGCCGCCTTTCGCTATGGCGGCGAGATCTGGCTGGTCTTCGACGAGTCACTCGAGGCGCGAACCGCGGCACGCATCGCCTCGGCCGATGTAGGTTTCTCCGCGGCTCGACAGCTCGATTCCGACAATGGATCGGCCCTGCTGATCTCGGCCGTGCCGGGCCTTGCAGTCCGCCTCACCGAGCAGGACGACGGCTGGCTGGCCGACATACGTCTTCGCTCACCCTTGCCCGAGCAGAACCTCGAGGCCGAGCTCCTGGAGGCACCGGCCACGGGCAAGCTCATCCGCTTCGCCAGCGAGCATTCAGGGCGGATACACTGGTTCTCGGATCCGAACACGCTCGAGCGGCTGGTGGTGGTTCCTTTGGGTGAGGTTGGACGCGGGCTTTCGATGGGCGCCCGCCATCCGCAGTTCGAGGTCGTGCAAAGCCAGCAGGGTCTGGCGCTGCGGCCGCTCAACGAGGGGTTGGAGATCGCGGTGACGGAAAACGGCGTCCTGTTGCGCCATCGGGACGGACTGCTGATGTCCTCCAAGGAGACACGCGAACGCATGCCCCTCGACCGCTCGGCCAATGAGTCCGGGCCGCGGCTTTTCAGCTTGATCAGGTGGCGGCGCGGCGGCGCGCGGAGCTTCGTGGAGAACGAGCAAAGGTTGGTTCAGAAGGTCATCGCCTCAGAGGGCGCCGATCTTCCGGCCGCTCATCTGGACCTGGCCCGGTTCTATTTCGCTTGGGGCCTGGCGACCGAGACCTTGGGGCTGTTGAACGTTCTCGAGACGGAGGCGCCACGGATGGCCGAGGATCCGGAGATCAAGCTCATGCGGGCGGTCAGCGCTTTCCAGATCGAGGACTATCGGACGGCAGGCGCGTTGCTCGCCGACCCGGCCCTGTCGGGTGAGCGGGAGGCTCTCTTGTGGCGTGCCGCGCAGGCCGCAAGGACACAGGATTGGCAGGTGGCCGCCAACGGTTTCGCGCTGGCTGAGCCGCTGATCTTCACCTATCCCGATCACGTCCGTAACGATCTCTTGCTGTGGGGAACCGAGGCTCGTCTCGGGGTGGGCGATACCGGTGGCGCCAGCGAGTACCTGGTTGCCTTGACGCGACGCGAGCTCAGCAAATCGGAGGAAGCACGCGCGAAATACCTGACCGCCCAGCGCTTCTACCTGGACGGCAACGAGGACTTGGCGCTCAAGCTGTGGCGCGAGCTGGTGAGTGACAGCCACCAGGCGACCCAGGCCAGAGCACGGCTCGGGCTTCTGGATATCGGCCTTCAGCGTGGCGAGCTTTCGGACGAAGAGGCGATCGCCGAGCTTGAGCGCCTTCAATTCGCCTGGCGCGGCGACGACTTCGAACGCGCCTTGCAAATGCGCCTGGCCGAACTTTATGAAACGGCTGGCCGATATCGCGATGCGCTCTTGGCCTTGCGGCAGGTGGCGACCCATTTCGCATCCGGCGATCACTCCGACAACATTGGTCAGCGCATGCAGGCGCTGTTCGCGCGCCTGTTCCTGACGCCGGCCGGCGAGGCCGTCGCGCCGTTGGAGAGCCTTGCGATCTACGAAGAATTCAAAGAGCTGACGCCCAGTGGCGAGGAAGGCGAGCGTATCGTGACGCGGCTGGCCGATCGGCTGGTGGAGATCGACCTGCTGGATCAGGCCGCAGGCCTGCTCGATCAGCAGGTACGTTATCGCTTGGAAGGTGTCGAGAAGGCGCGCGGCGGCGCCCGCTTGGCGCTGGTCCACCTCTTGCGGAGCGACCCGCAGGCCGGGGTCGAAGCCTTGGCCATGAGCGCGCTGGAGGACTTGCCGGTGTCCCTGCAGCGGGAGCGTGGATTGTTGCGCGCCCGGGCTCTGACCAGGCTAGAGCGCTACCCGGAAGCATTGGAGGCGATTAGCGGTGACGAGTCGGGGCGCGCGTTCGAGCTGCGTGCGGAGATCTATTGGCGCACGAAGGAGTGGCGTGCCGCCATCGTGGCGTTGCGCCGGTTGATCCCGACCGATCCGCCGCCCCGCCCGCTCGAGCCTGTCGAGGCCGAGCGGGTCATGAACCTGGCCGTGGCACTCACCATGTCCGATGATCGCCTCGGTCTGGTCGAGCTGTTCAAGCACTATGGCGAGGCGATGGCCGAGACAGATCAGCACGCGGCCTT
Source organism: Kiloniellaceae bacterium (assembly GCA_041552375.1). GTDB lineage: Bacteria > Pseudomonadota > Alphaproteobacteria > Kiloniellales > Kiloniellaceae > JAJFGK01. Next base: position 7,645 of record JBFELD010000059.1, read on the forward strand.
TCGGCTCTTGGCCGGGGATGTCGATAGCCCGGACTATTCCAGCATCGCCGAGGGGCTGGAGGAGGTCGAGCGGGTGCGCGATTTCTACCGGAGCTATGACGACGGCGCGCTTTAGTCTCCTTATCGAGTGAGACGCTCTTCCGGTTCGAGCCAAGTCTCATTTCATCGGCACGTCTGGCCTGGTACCCTGATGTAACCAAAATCGGGTGCTGGGATGTCTGATCTGAGCGGGCGTTGCTTTTGCGGCGCAGTAACATGGCGGGCGAGCGGGCCCATGCTATGGGCGGCCATGTGTCATTGCGAAGATTGTCGTCGCGCCGCTTCGTCGGACTATGTGAGTTGGTTCGCCGTCAGACGAGAGGATGTCACCTGGCAAGGGCCACGCAAGTGTTACCGCTCATCCAGCAAGGTGACCCGCAGCTTTTGTGAATGCTGCGGCACGCCGACATCGTTCGAGACCGAGGTGTTCGCGGACGAAACACATCTCTATGCCGTAACATTGGATGACCCGACGCCATACCGGCCAACCGCGCATATCTTCTGGTCGGAGCGGCTGCCTTGGGTGCAAGTGGCCGATGACCTGCCTAAGCATCCCAAAGGCTTGCAGCACGCCGCACAGACGGGAAAAAGACTTCTGGATTGACGTTTCCGGAGTAGCGGTCACAAGGACTGGCGACGCGTCGCAACCTGATACGACGGCTTGCTCACAGAGCTCGATCGACGATCCATCTCGCCGCACGCGTCATCTTCCAAGTTTGTCCTGGCCTCGGTTCAGCCGCCGCCGTAGCTCTTGAGCAGCGAGCCCGCGACCAGATACCAGCCGTCGACGAGGACGAAGAAGATCAGCTTGAACGGCAGCGACATGACGATCGGCGGCAGCATCATCATGCCCATGGACATGAGCACCGAGGCCACGGTCATGTCGATGATGATGAAGGGGAGGAACATCAGGAAGCCGATCTCGAAGGCCCGCCGCAGCTCGCTGATCATGAAGGCGGGGATCAGCGCTTGAAGTGGGGTATCCTCCGGATCTAGGGCTTCCTCCTCCGTGCCCGACACGTCCAGGAACAGCCTCAGATCCTGTTCGCGAACGTGAGCCAGCATGAAGCTGCGGATCGGCGCCGCAGCGCGCTCGAGGGCTTCCTCTTCGGTGATTTCCTCGTTCGAGAGTGGGGCGATGGCCTCGCCGTAGATCTCCTCCAGCGTCGGCATCATGATGAAGGCGGTGAGGAACAGGGCAAGGCTGACGACCACCATGTTCGGCGGCGTCTGCTGGACGCCCAACGCGCTTCTAAGGAGCGACAGCACGACGACGATGCGGGTGAAGGAGGTCATCATGACCAGGATCGACGGGGCGATGCTGATTACCGTGATGACCAGGAAAAGCTGCACGATGCGCGCCGCCGTGCCGCCGGTACCACCCTCGCCGATGTCGAAGGTGAAGCTCTGGGCCGCGGCCGATTGCGGTAGAACGCAAAGAGCCACCCCGAGGAGAAGGAAGGGGAAAACGCGCCGGATCATCGCCGGTCCCTGATCTGCCCGAGGTCTCCCGCGATCGGCACCAGTCGGCCCGCGTCGGTGGGCTCGGGCGGTCGAGTGGGCACGTCCGGGGCAATGGGCAGCTCAGCGGCGCGGGTGATGCCGCTTTCGACCAGAAGCTCCTGATTGGGACCGAACAGCACCAGGTGCTCGATGCCGTCGCGGCGTAACAGCACCAGTTTGCGGCGGGCATCCAAGCTCAACGTCTCCATCACCTGCAGGCGTCGGGCGTCG
>JBFELD010000060.1:0-9411 GCA_041552375.1 Kiloniellaceae bacterium
ACGGCAGCGGTGGAGACCGGCCGGCCGGGATTGACGAGAACCGCCGGTATGGACGGCAGGTCCGGCAGCGGCTCGATCCCCTCGCCGATCCCCGTGACCCATGCCGCTGTGCCGGCCAGGCAGACCGGAACGTCGGCACCCAGCGACAAAGCGATCTTGGCAAGCTCCCGCCTTTCGATCCCCAATCGCCAAAGTTGATCGAGACCCACGAGCGCGGCGGCCGCATCGGCCGAGCCGCCACCAATACCCGAGGCAACCGGCAAGGCTTTCTCCAGGACGATCGCGGCCCCCAGCGAGGCGTTGCATCGTTCCGCCAGCCGAGCCGCCGCTCTCAAGATCAGATTGTCCGCCGGATCGCTCAGGGCACCGGCGAAGGGGCCGCGCAGCTCGAGCGTCACGTCATCGCACGGCGCGAAGTGAAGACGGTCGCCGACCTCGGCGAAGACGACCAGGCTTTCAAGCTCGTGATAGCCGTCCGGACGCCGGCCGGTCACCCTGAGGGTCAGGTTGATCTTTGCCGGTGCAAGGAGAGAAAACCCGCCCGCGGAAGTCACGCGACCACCGTCCTCAGGAGTCCTTGGCCTCGTCCTCGAGACCTTGTTTGATCTTCTGCTTGATCTTCGGCACCGTGTCGACCTCGGGTTCCAGACTCAAGGCCCGACGCCATTGGAAGCGGGCTTCGGCGCGGCGCCCGGTGCGCCAGAAGGCATCGCCCAGGTGGTCGTTGATGACCGGGTCCTGAGGCTGCAACTCGACGGCACGCTCGAGATAGCGCACCGCATTATCGTACTCGCCCAAGCGAAAGAACACCCAGCCCAGCGAATCGACGATGAAGTCGTCGTCCGGGCGCAACTCGACGGCCCGGGCGAGCATCTGTTTGGATTCATCGAGGTTGCGCTCCTGCTCGACCCAGGAATAGGCGAGGTAGTTCATGACGAAGGGCTGCTCGGGCTCCAGGTCCAAAGCCTTGAGGAAATCGGCCTCCGCGCGGCTCCATTTTTTGGAGCGCTCCAGCGCCACGCCGCGGAAGTAGAGCAGCGACCAGTGGCGTTGCTCGAGCTCGCCGACCCGCTCGACGGCCTCATCGTAGGCGGCGACGGCTTCGGCGAAGCGTTCATGCGCGCGCAGCAGATTCCCCTTGCGGAAATAGGGCTCGAATTGATCCGGCCGCTCGCTCGCCAAGCCGTCAAGCTCGGCTAAAGCCAAGTCGACCTCGTCGAGCCGATCCAGCTCCTCGGCAATGCGCAGACGAACCAGCCAGGCGAAAGGCGACTCCACCGGGATGGACCGATAGGTCGCGATGGCCGCCTCGCCCCGGTCCTGTTGCTGCAGAATTTCTCCCAGCAGGACCCGCGCCATGGTGAAATCGGGCGCCAAGCGCAAGGTCATCTGCAAGGTGACGAGCGCCAGGTCCTGCGCCTGCTCCTGCTCCAAGAGGCTGGCGAAGTTGAAGAACACCTCGGCCACGCCGGCGCGCGCGTCGGGAACCGGAGGGGGCGCCGTCCCGCCCTGTTCGGCCCGCGCCATGAGCGGCTCGACCAGACTGACGCCGCGGCCTTCTTCCACGAACTGCCGATAGATCTCCAAGGCGCGCTCGGGCTCACCGCGCCGCTCGTAAAAACTGCCGACGATCCAGGCAAGACGCAGGTTCGGGCGCCCCGAGGCCTGAAAGGCCGTTTCATAGGCCGCGATCGCCGCCTCGGGATCGCCGCCGACCTCATTGATCAGTCCCAGATGCACGTGATGCAGGAACTCGATGCCGCTATCCGTGGCGATCGGCTCCAAGCTCAGCCGCGCCGCTTCGATATCGTCCTGGCCAACCGCGATCCAGGCGCCCACCAGCGGCCCGAGCAGCGATCCCAGCCCATGCTGCGGCAAGGCCCGCAAGCGGGCGTCCGCGTCCGCCCAACGGCCGGCGTCGATGTCAGCCACCACCAGCACGAGGTTGGCCATGAGGTGATCCGGATCGATGGCGATGATCCGCTTGGCCAAGTCCTCAGCCTGGGCATGACGACCCTCGCTGGCCACCAGCAAAAAAGCCTCGCGCAGCAGCTCGGGGTTATCTGGGTCGCCTTCCAGGGCGGTCAACATGTAGTCCGCGGCGATCGAGAGATCCTGATGGCGGGTGGCGCTCAAGCCCGCAAGATAGGCTGCCAGGGGAGACTCTATCTCGGGCGCTTGCCCGGCGTTCGCCGTTTGCTCGCCGGTTTCATAGTCGGCGGTCTGCGCCACGCAGGCCGCTGGAATCAGGCCGACTCCCGCCAGAATGACACCCAGAGCAATCCTTCGCTGCAACGCTGAACTATGCCTTCCGGCCACCACTCGATCCTTTCAAAGGCTGACGCCGGGCATTCCCCCGACAAGACCGCCGCACCCGGTACCAGACGGGTGGGCTCTAGTCTAACCGAGCGCTCTCGCGCCGCTCAATGCAAGCTTGACCCATCAAAGTTGAAATTGGCTCAACTCGTCGCGATCGCAAGCCATATGCCTACCTTGCTCCACTCCTAGCCGCAAAACCTCGTCGCCAGGTTAACCGGCAGGACAAAAATTCCGTTTCGACCGAACGCCCTTGTTACATATTCGGGTAGTTGGGTCCACCACCACCCTCGGGCGTCACCCAGTTGATGTTCTGGCTCGGGTCCTTGATGTCGCAGGTCTTGCAGTGCACGCAATTCTGCGCGTTGATCTGCAAACGCGGTTTCGAGCCGTCGTCGTCGCGCACGATTTCGTAAACGCCAGCCGGGCAATAGCGCTGCTCGGGCGCGTCGAAGAGGGCGAGGTTGTGCTCGATCGGCACCGTCTGGTCCTTGAGGGTCAAGTGGACCGGCTGGTCCTCCTCGTGGTTGGTGCTGGCAAGGTAGACCGAGGACAGACGGTCGAAGGTGACCACGTTATCCGGCTTGGGATAAGTGATGCGCGGCATCTCGGAAGCTGGTTTCAGCGCATCGTGGTCGCCATGCGCGTGGTGGAAGGTCCAAGGCGTTCGCCCGCCCAGGAGCTTGAGCTCGACCCCGCCGAAGAGGAGCGAGCCGAAGAGACCCCACTTGGCGAAGGTCGGCCTGAAGTTGCGCGCCTTGTAAAGCTCCTCGTAGACCCAGGACTGGCGGAACTTTTCCGGATAGCTCTCGAGCACGCCGTGCCCCTCGTCGCCGGCGGAGAGCGTCCCGAACAGCGATTCGGCCGCCAGCATGCCGGTTTTCATCGCATTGTGGCTGCCTTTGATCTTGGGCACGTTGAGGAAACCGGCCGAACAGCCAATGAGCGCGCCGCCGGGGAAAATCAGCTTGGGGATCGACTGCAGCCCGCCTTCGTTGAGCGCGCGGGCCCCATAGGCGATGCGCTTGCCACCTTCCAGCAGGGGGCGGATCTTGGGGTGGGTCTTGAAACGCTGCATCTCCTCGAAAGGGCTCAAGTGCGGGTTCGCATAGTCCAGCCCGACAACGAAGCCGAGCGAGATCTGGTTGTTCTCCAGGTGGTAGATAAAAGACCCGCCCCAGGTGCGGGTGTCCATCGGCCAACCACCGGTATGCATGACCATGCCGGTCTTGTGCTTGGCCGGGTCGATCTCCCAAAGCTCTTTGATGCCGATGCCATAGGTTTGCGGATCGGCTTCGGCGCGCAGATCGAAGCGCTCGAACAGGGTCTTGGTCAGCGAGCCGCGGCAGCCCTCTGCAAAAAGCGTGTACTTGCCCCACAGCTCCATGCCAGGCGTAAAGCTGGCTTTCTGCTCGCCGGACTTGGAGATGCCCATGTCGCCCGTGGCCACCCCCTTGACCCGACCCTGGTCGTCATACAGGACCTCGGCCGCGGCGAAGCCCGGGTAGATCTCCGCGCCCAGCGCCTCGGCCTGCTCGGCGAGCCAGCGACAAACATTGCCGAGCGAGATGACGTAGTTGCCATGGTTGTGCATCTGCGCGGGCATGAGAGCGACCGGGATCTCGATGCCTCCCTTCTCCGTCAAGAGAAGGAACGTCTCGTCCGAGACGGGAGCGTTCAGCGGCGCCCCGCGTTCCTGCCAGTCGGGGAACAGCTCGTCCATGGCGCGCGGCTCCATGACCGCGCCCGACAGGATGTGCGCCCCTACTTCCGAACCTTTTTCCAGGACACAGACCGAAACATCCCGGCCGCCTTCCTGAGAGAGCTGACGCAGCTTGATCGCCGCCGAAAGGCCAGCCGGCCCGGCACCGACGATAACCACGTCGTACTCCATGTACTCGCGGTCCATAGCTCCCCTCCATTACCTCTGTGGACACACTTTTACCGGCATCACGCGCCCGCTGTCGAGGCTTACGCGCGCCCGTGACAGGTGTTAAGGTCGTAGCGCATGAGTAACGATCCGAAGTCACGCGACGAGGCCTTGGCGCAGTTGGCTTGGCAGGTGGAAGCCGGCATCGATGAGGCGCTGGAGGAGACCCCGGTGATGCGCTATGGCCCGGCGGCGTCCGAGCAGCCCGACGCGCAGCCGGAACCGCGGTCGGCTCCGCACCAACCGAGCCCGGCTCTCGCCCCCCCTCCCGATAGGCCTCGGCAAGAGCCCGCCGCCCCGGTGGCGGCCGACGACGCACGTGCCAGCGCCCACGCGCTTGCCCAAAGTGCGCGCGACTTGGAGGCTTTGCGCGCCATTCTGCAGGACTTCGACGGCTGTGCCTTGAAAGCGACGGCCATGAACCTGTGCCTCGCCGACGGCAACCCCGAAGCACGGGCAATGATCATCGGCGAGGCCCCGGGTGCCGACGAGGACCGCCAGGGTAAGCCCTTCGTCGGCCGGGCCGGCCAACTCCTCGACAAGATGATCGGCGCCATCGGCCTCACCCGCGAGCAGGTCTATATCACCAACCTCTTGTTTTGGCGCCCGCCCGGCAACCGCACGCCCACCCCGGCCGAGACCGCCGTCTGCCTCCCCTTCGTCGAGCGCCAGATCGAGCTGGTCGGACCCGAGGTCTTGATCTTCGCCGGAGGCGCGTCGGCCAAAACCCTTTTGCGCACCACCACCGGGATCATGCGCCTGCGTGGCCGCTGGGCACGCTACGAGCACGAGGGCCTGAGCCAGGCGATCCCGGCCCTGCCAACCCTGCATCCGGCCTACCTGCTGCGGCGGCCGGCGGAAAAGCGTTTGGCCTGGCGCGATCTCCTGACCCTCAAGGCCTTCCTCGACGGCAAGGAGCAGGCGCAGATATAGGCCGTGAGCCCTTCTCGCCCCCTTGACCCGGCGCATTTACCGAACGCTCAGCCTTTTCGGATAGGCTCAAAGGGTCAGCCGTCCGCGTGGCGGCATTGCGGTTTTTAGACCCGTTCTATATTGTGTCCTCAAAAAATAGGGGGTCGTTCATTGCTGCTGGAAGTGCGCGCACTGCGTGTCCTGAGAGGGGTACATTGCCTGTTCCGCCTTGGCGGGGCCGCCATCATGATGCTCGCGTCGGGTGCGCTCGCGTCGGATCAAATTCCGGCACCGGTCGATGCGGGGCAGCGGCCGGCCTTGGCCTCCCTGCCCGGCGGCACCTCCCCTTACGCTCTAGAGCTGCCGGCGGTGCTCTCGACCGAGGACGAGGCACGTTACCGGGATATCTTCGCCCTGCAGGAGCGCGGCAAGTGGCGCCAGGCCGACGCGCTGATCGCGCAGCTGCAGGACGACCGCCTGATGGGACACGTCCTGGAGCAGCGCTACATGCATCCCACCGCCTATCGCTCCAAATATGTCGAGCTGAAGCGTTGGATGGATGCTTATGCCGATCATCCCGGCGCCGATCGCGTTTACAAGCTGGCCGTCAAGCGCCGCCCAGCCAACTACAAACGCCCGAAAAAGCCACGGATCGAAAAGCTCACCAGCATCGCCCCCAAGTCCTACACCTATGACTCGCCACGCCAGCGCAGCCGCAAGGAACGCCTTCGGGTCCACCGCATCAAGCAGCAGATTCGTCGCAACGTTCTGCGCACCCGCCTCACGGCCACCGAGCGACTTCTGCGCGGGCCCGAGGTCCAGCGCCTCTTCGACCAAGTGGAGATCGACGAGGGCTTCGCCCGGGTCGCCGCCGGCTGGTTCTATTACGGCGAGACCGAGCGAGCTTTTGCGCTTGCGGGACCGGCGGCCGACCGATCCGGCGCTCACATTCCCGAGGCTCACTGGATGGCCGGGCTCGCCGCTTGGCGCCTGAACCGTCTCGAGGACGCGGCGCGGCACTTCGAAGCGCTGGCCGAGGCCGAACGCGTCTCCGATTGGCTGATCGCGGCGGGTGGCTATTGGGCCGCACGCGCCAACCTGAAGCTCCGCCGGCCGGCAGAGGTCAGCCGGCAGCTGCGACTTGCGGCGGCGCAACACTATACCTTCTACGGACTGCTCGCCGGCGCCGCGCTTGGCCTCGACCCCCGTCTCGATTTCACCTCTCAGCCCTTGGACGCCCAGCTTCTGGCTCGTCTCGAATCCCATCCGAAAGGACGGCGGGCGCTCGGCTTGCTCCAGGTCGGCCAACACCGGCGGGCCGAGCGCGAACTGCTCCAATTCGGTAACTCGGATGATCCACGCGACATCGATGCACTGATAGTCGTGGCCGAGCAGGCGGGACTGCCGAACCTGGCCTTCAAGCTCGGCAACCGGATTCTGCATGGGCGAGACGACGTCAGCAACGGACCCGCTCCGGCCGCTGCTCTCTATCCCATACCGCCGTGGCAGCCAGCGGGCGGCTTCGCCCTCGACCGCGCCCTCATCTTTGGCCTGATGCGCCAGGAGTCGGCTTTCAATCCCAAAGCCAAGAGCCGCGACGGCGCGAGAGGGCTGATGCAGCTCATGCCGCGCACCGCGAGCTTCGTCGAACCCGGGAAGAGCTATCACCGGGGCGGGCGGCGCGATAAGCTCTACGACCCGGCGCTCAACATCGATCTGGGTCAGCGCTATATCACCTACCTGCTTGCCCACAAGATCGTCGACGGCGACCTGTTCCGCATGGCGGCCGCCTACAACGGCGGTCCGGGCAACCTCGCCAAGTGGCAAAACCACGTCGGCGCCGATACGGATCCCCTGCTGTTCATCGAGTCCTTGCCATCGCGGGAAACACGGCTATTTATCGAGCGTGTGCTGGCGAACTTTTGGATTTATCGCGAGCGCCTCGGTCAGGAGACCCCGTCCCTGGATCAAGTAGCGACGGGAACTTGGCCGCACTATCACTCGCTCGACGTGGCCCGTCCCGAGGTGGCCGAGAATGACGCGAATTGACGAAAGCCTGCCCTTCCTGCCGGTCCGTATCGCGGTCATCACCGTCTCCGATACGCGCACGGCCGACGACGATACTTCCGGCGATCGCCTGCAGGAGATGATCACGGCCGACGGCCATCAGGTCGTCAGCCGCGAGATCGTGACCGACGACCGCGAGGTCATCACCGAGCGCCTGCGCCAACTCGCCGAGGATCCCGGCGTCGATGTGGTGATCACGACGGGCGGCACCGGGGTCACCGGCCGGGATGTGACGCCCGAAGCCTTCAAGCAGGTCATGGACAAAGAGGTGGAAGGCTTCGGCGAGCTTTTCCGCTGGCTGAGCTTCGAGAAAGTCGGGACCTCGACGATGCAGAGCCGAGCCATCGGCGGAGTGGTCGGAGATACCTATATCTTCGCTCTGCCCGGATCGCCGTCGGCCTGCAAAGACGGTTGGATGGGCATTCTCCGTTTCCAACTCGACTCGCGCCACCGGCCCTGCAACCTGGTGGAGCTGATGCCCCGTCTCATGGAGCATCTGAAGGTTTGAGTGCCGTCAGCGTCGGTTCGCGGGGGCTCAGTTCGCGACCAGCGTGATCTCGGTGCGCTCCACCCGTCCCTGGCCCAGAACCTCGATCCGGCGCTCGTGCACCAGACTGCGCGGCAGACCCGACGCCAGATCCATCTCGAAGGTGCCTTGGTCCTCGATCACCACGCCCGAGAGGTCGAAGCCCTCCGGCAAAGTGCTGCCCGACGGCGCGAGCATCATTTCGACCATCTGCCTTGTGGCTTCCGAGGCGCGTTCGGAATCCGGGTACTGCCGCCATTCGATGGTCGCCACGCCGCCGGCGGTGTCATGACCGGTCATGGCGAACTCACCGATGCTGGGAATGGCGATGCCGACGGGCGTGGGCAGGTCCTCCTCATAGCTATAGGTGACCTCCGGCTCCAGGCTGATGCCCGAGAAGAAGTGAAAGAGCTGCGGCACCTTCAGGCTCTGCGATTCCACGACAGCCGGCGACATCAAGGGCTCGGTCATGCGTCGGGTCAGGTCGACCGCCCGCTCGGCACCGGAACTCTCGGACATCGCCGCGAGCAGCTCGTCGATGGCCCTGCGATTGAACTGCAACACCTCTTCCATGTTGTGTATGCCGGCGACCACCCCCTCCCCGTTCAGGTAGTATTCGACCCGCTGGCCCTCAGCCAGGCGGGCGATCCGCTCGAGGATCGGTCGTGCCGGGCCACCGCCCTGGAAGCCGATATTGCGGTAGGTCCAGGCGACGACCCGATATCCGTCCGTGCCCTCGTCCACCTTCATGCTCACACGCGCCGTAGAAACGGCTTGCTGAACCCCGGCGCTCTGGCCGAAGCGCACCTGGCTCGAGCGCAGCAACAACTCGAAGTGATCGCCGGGCTCCAGGGTCTCGGGAATCTCGACCTCGCGAGGCTCGGCCACCGCCAAGCCGGAGACCAGGAAAAACACGGCGGCGAATGGCAGTCCGGCAATGGCCCTCACAAGAAGCCTCCTCGGGTTCGGCTGTCCGAGTGATCTCGACCAGCATTTCGGGTCAGCATAGCCTGGCCGGCGAGGGTTGAATAATCGTTACAGCCATTGGATTTAGTCGCGGCCATCGAAGGATCGGCGTCGTTTGGCCGCTTGCCAGCGGTGATAGTCGGCGCCGTCGTCGATGTCATCCATCTCCTCCAAGAGCACCACCTTGTTGCGCCCCATGTTGCGCAGGGTATCGGCGCGGGCATGGGGGCCGGACCACCGCACACCCGCGAAGGGCACCCCGATGCACGGCCGGCGCCGGGCACCAATCAGCCAATAGCCGCCGTCCACGGCGGGCCCGACGACCCACTCGGCCCGGCCGAGCGCAGCGAAGGCCCCGGCGATGTGCCGCGCCTCGACCGTCGGGCTGTCGGTGCCGATGATGACCGCCGGCCCCCGCGGTAAGGAGCGCAGGAGCCGGCCCATGCGCTGACCGAGATCACCGTCGCCTTGGCCGACGATCGGCCCGGCAAAGGGCCAAAGCCCTGTCGCCGCGGGTGAACGGGGATCGGGTGTCACCGCCAACCAGGTCGACCAGCGCCGGTCTCGCGCAAGACGAGAAAGGAGCCGCCCGGCCTCCGTGCGATAGAAACGCCAGGCCGCCACCGCGCCGATATCGGCGGCCAGACGGCGCTTCACCGTGCCGAGCCGAGGTGCCCGTGCCATGACGACCAGA
>JBFELD010000061.1:0-9403 GCA_041552375.1 Kiloniellaceae bacterium
AGCGCCTCTTGCGTCTTCGCGTCGCCGGTCAGGGGCCGATAGATGAAGGCCGTGACCATGTTCGATCCACGCCCTAAACCCTTGGTCTCACGCCGGTAGATCTCCCGCTCGCCGCCAACCTCCAAGGAGAGCCGTGGAGCGCTGATGGGGCCGGTCACGCCTTCCGCAGCGCCGCCAGCGGAGGGCAGCGCGCCGACCGCGGCGAGCGATCGCTTGATGCGCTCGAAGCCCGGGTTGGCATAGATGATGGCGTTTTCCTGGTCGACGATACAAGTCGGCGGCCCATCCTCGAGCAGCGCGCTTCCCAATTCGGCGCTCAGCCTTTCACCGCGGTCCGCGGCGGGCGCGCCGGATGCGGTCCGAGCGCGTCGGGACGGAGGGAAAGAGCGTAGTCGCGAGGAGGCCGTCATCGATCGGCTCCGCTTGCGCGTGAGGTGTCGGCGTGGATCCGCTCGATCGCATCCTGATAGTCCGGATTCCTCTGCCAGGACTTCAGGACCGCCAGCGCGTCCTCTGTGGAGACGCTATCGAATAGCTTTGTGGCACGCGAGAGGTCGCGCGGCTTCATGACCTTGCCGTCGGAACGGGTCAGCATAAAGATCGTCGCGAAGCTCTGCTTGGGCATTTGCATGGCGCGGCATGCGATAGCCAGTCCCTCGCCACCCATGTCATAGAGCACACGTTGCAACATCGGCGCTTTCAGGCCGCTGGCCTCGCCGAACAATGATTCGAACAACGGTATTTCGCCGCGGCGCAAGACCTTCAACATAAGATTGGGGGTAATCGGCGCCTTTGCGGCGATGGCCTTGGCCAGAGCGTCGGCGGCGGTGGTTTCGCGCGCCGTCTCCCCGCTGTCGCTGGTCGGCTCCGGTGAGAGCTCCCCGACGGCTGCCTCCATGGCGTCGTCGAGTTCGCTGGGGTGGATTTCGAAGTTTTCCAGGATCCGGGTTCTGAGCGCGGCGGCGACCCACCAATAAAGCATCTTGGCCAGCTGCGGTGGCAAGTCCGGGCGGTTGACCAAAGGTTCCTGGAAGCTGTCGACCCGCTTGGACTCCTCGACCAAGTAGGTCATCGTGGCCTCCGAGATACGGGCATCCTCGTTTTCCAGAAGCGTCTTGATGACGTCCTCGTCCCCTTCCTCGACCAGCGCGTCGGAGACCGCCTCGCTGAGATTGCGCCGGCAGGCGACCGTGATCTGATGCTGCCGGCCGCGATGATGAACGATGCCGATCAGGTCCGGATCGCGCAGCAGTCGGCTCTCCAAGAGCACTGGCTTGGCGACTTCGATCCTGTCGTTGGCCAGGTTGACGATGAGGTCGTGTGGAGCATTGCGGCTCTTGGCCAGGCGGTGGCTCAAGCGCTCCCGGATGGGTAGCTCGAAGTCGTTGAGGAGCTTCTTGAGAATTTCGGAGATGAGGTCGCGTTCTTGTTCGGTCAGCTTGCTTTTCTCGCCCGCACAGAGATCGCCGACGTGTTCGGCCAGCCGCTCGCGTCCGGCGATCGAGCGATCCAGCGCAAGCTCGATCAGGAAATGCAATTGACTGCTCCGATCCGCCATCAGACCTCGCCTCGGACAGCGCGGCACGCACCGCACATAAAAAAACCCGCCGCGGCGAAAACGCCGCGTCTGCCCGCCCGTGGCCCCGCGAGCCGCCCACGGCAAACCGCGGCGGCGCAGGGCTCTTTTGCCCACGCACTGTAAGAGAACGAAGTAAAGGCAGCGTAAAGCCCGCCTCTATCCCATTATGTTCTTTGCCCCAAGCCTGGCTCGCACCAAGCCTTAAGATTATTCTTAAGCACCCGTAAGGCTAATTTTCTATTAACCTAAAATGGAATGCATAGAAACAAGAAGATATTCCTATCAGTTGAAGGACTCAGCACCACAAGTCTTTCAATATAGAGAGATAGCTTGTGTTTCGTCAGATGTCGTATGGAGCTTAACCACCTCTTAAGATTGCCTGTCGCAGTCTCGCGGTCATGGAAATCGGATCTCAGGGCGCCGGATTGGGACCGGCTCTTTTGAGCCTGCTTCATGGTCCGGCGGCGCAGAGGACTGCCGCATCGTCCGCCGCTTCGGCGCCAGCGGCGGCTCCGCCGGAAACCGAGGGCGCACCGGAGCCGAGCGACGTGAATAAGCCGCTGCCCCGGGGCAGCCTGGTCGACATTTCCGCTTGACCCCAACCCGCCGCCCTCTTGTCGGGAAATGGGCGATGATCCAAAGTAGCGTCATGGCGCAACAGCAATCACCACCGCGATCATCGAAGTTCGTGCGTCGCGTGCCTCAGGGCGACACACACGCACGCATGGTCTGTGACGATTGTGGGTTCATCAATTACGAGAACCCCAAGGTGGTCGTGGGCTCGGTTGCGAGCTGGGAAGACAAGATCCTGCTCTGCCGGCGCTCGATCCATCCGCGCAAAGGCTATTGGACGCTGCCGGCCGGGTTTCTCGAGCTTAACGAGACCCCCCACGATGGCGCCTTGCGCGAGGCTCGCGAGGAGGCGCATGCCGAGTTGGAGATCGATCAGCTCCTGGCCGTCTACACCATCAGGCGTCTTAGCCAGATCCAGCTCATTTTTCGGGCGCGGTTGCTCGACCCCGATGTGCGGGCGGGGGAGGAGACGATGGAGCTGGATCTCTTTCGCTGGGATGCCATCCCCTGGCACGAGATTGCCTTTCCCAGCGTCCATTGGGCATTGGGGCATTTCAAGGAAGTTCGCGAGTTGACGAAGTTCGCGCCGCGGACCAATCCGGCAGGTGCCGTCGGCGATCTGAGCGAGCTCGAACGGACGTCTTCCTGAAGGTCTATCCTTTCAAGTGGAGCAACGCGGTTCCCGCGACGACCATGATGGCGGCGGCAAGGCGTGAGGTGCCGAAGGGCTCGGCCAGAAACCGAGTGCCGATCACCGCGGCGATGATGACCGAGGTCTCGCGCAGGGCGACCACGTGCGCCAAGGGCGCTACGCCCATCGCCCAAATCACGATGCCATAGGCCAGGCCGGCGACGATGCCGCCGGCGATGCCGCGTTTCACCTGCGCGCCGAAGGCCGCCCTAAGCCTCCCCCGGCGGGCCCAGACGGCAATTGCCGCCAGCGGCACGGCTTCTAAGAAGAATAACCAAAAGATGTAGCCAAGCGCGGTTCCGGATGCCCGCACCCCCAAGCCGTCGATGACCGTATAGGCGGCGATGGTGGTCGCCGTCAGCAGGGCGAAGAGGATCGCCCTGACTTCCCCGTCGCGCCAGGTGGTGCGGCGGCCCGGCAACGGTAACGCACGCGAGAAGCTGACGATGCCCAGGCACACGACGGCGAGCCCGGCGCCCTGAAGCGTCGTCAGCGCCTCATCTGCGATGACCCAGGCGGTGATCGCCACCAGTGCCGGGGCGGCACCGCGGGCAATCGGATAGACCTGGCTCAAGTCGCCGTGCCGATAGGCGGTGAGAAGCACGAGATAGTAGAACTGATGGATGATTGCCGATGCGGCGATGAAGCCCCAGCTCGCCGCATCGGGAAGGGGTACGAAGAAAAGCCCCAGCCCGCAGAGAAAACCGGGAATGCAGATAACGTAGGTTTGCGTGACCAGGGGATCGCGCCCGGCTTTGACCATTGCGTTCCAGGAGGCATGGCCGAACGCGGCGAAGAGGACGAGGGTGAAGACCAGCGGCGACAGGACCATGGGGCGGGGGCGTCTTCAGCTCTCGAGGCCGAGGAGGCCGCGGGCGAAATCGCCCGCCTGGAAGGGCCGCAAGTCGTCCGCGGCCTCGCCCACACCGACGGCGTGGACCGGCAACCCATAAGCTTCGGCAAGGGCCACCAGAATGCCACCTTTGGCCGAACCGTCGAGCTTGGTGACGATCAGGCCCGTGACCTCCACCAGCTCCTTGAAGGTGCCGACCTGGGTGAGCGCGTTCTGTCCGGTCGTGGCGTCGAGAACCAGGACGACGTCGTGCGGCGCGCTGTCGTCGATCTTGCGCAGGACGCGTTGGATCTTGGCGAGCTCGGCCATCAGGTCGGCCTTGTTGTGCAATCGCCCGGCGGTGTCGATCAACAGGACATCGGATCCCTCGGTTCGTGCCGTCTGCAAAGCATCGTACGCAAGCCCCGCCGAATCGGCGCCGGGCTTCGAGGCCACCAACGGACAGTCGAGGCGATCGGCCCAAATCCTCAACTGGTCGATTGCCGCCGCGCGAAAGGTGTCGCCGGCGGCCAGCATGACCTTGCGTCCCTCCTCGCGAAACTGGCGGGCAAGCTTACCGATGGTCGTCGTCTTGCCGCTGCCGTTCACGCCCACGACCAGGATTACATGAGGTTTTGCCTCGGCGCGCACCTCTATGGGGCGTGAGACGGGGGTCAGGATTTCGGCAATCGTCTCGGCGAGACTGGCGCGAACTTCTTCGGGGTCGACCTCCTTGTCGAACTTCTCTTTGGCGAGCTCGGCGGTCAGCTTGGCCGCCGTGGCGACACCGAGATCTGCGGTGATCAGCAGATCCTCAAGCTCCTCGAGTGCCGCCTCGTCGAGGCGCCGGGTCTTGAAGATCCCGGCGATGCCGTCGCTCAATTTCGAGGAAGAGCGCGACAGGCCGGACTTCAATCGTTGCAGCCAGCCGGCCTTCTGCGGGGCAGTGGTCATTGTGCCGATCCGAGCGAGGCACGGCGAGGCGACGAGGGGCGACCTTGCTCGACAAGCGGCCTCACGATCAGATTGCCGTCGACATGGCCGGTAGTCCGGAAGCTCAGGATCTGGCCGGGCTCGGCGTCGGGGCATCGGGCGGGCGCGAAGTGCTCACTCAGACCGAAGCCCGGCCGCTCGACCAAAATCCGCTCCTCGCGTCCGACGCGGCTGTCGAGGAAACGCGCAAGCGCGCGCTCCCCGGCTTGGCGCAGATGGGCCGCGCGCTCTTTGCGCAACGTCCGTGGTACCTGAGGCATGCGTGCCGCCGGCGTGCCGGGCCGCTCGGAATAGGGAAAGACGTGAAGATGGGTCAAGCCGCAGTCCTCGACCAGCGCCAGGGTGTTGGTGAACATGTCCCCGGTCTCGGTCGGGAATCCGGCGATGAGGTCCGCCCCGAAGACCACGTCCGGGCGCACCCGCCGCACGGCGCTGACCAGGGCCAGCGCATCGGCGCGTGAATGGCGGCGCTTCATGCGCTTCAAGATAAGGTCGTCGCCTGACTGCAGGGATAGGTGCAAATGCGGCATCAGGCGTGGTTCCTCGGCCAGCAACGCGAAAAGCTCCTGGTCGATCTCAACCGCGTCGATCGACGAGAGGCGCAGTCGTGGCAATGCCGGGACTTGCGCCAACAGGCGACGCACCATCGACCCCAAGTTCGGACGGCCGGGCAAGTCGGCGCCATAGGAGGTGATGTCGACGCCACTGAGGACGACTTCGGGGACGCCCTTGTCGGCCAGTCGGCGGACCTGCCGGACGATCTCTCCCACGGGGACAGACCGGCTGTTGCCGCGGCCGTAGGGGATGACGCAGAACGTGCAGCGGTGGTCGCACCCTTGTTGCACCTGCACGAAGGCACGGGTGCGGTGGTTCAAGCCGTCGATCAGGTGTCCGGCCGTGTGGCGCACCGACATGATGTCGTCGACCTGCACGCGCGGCGTATCGTCGGTCATGGCGAAGGAGCGGGCCCGCAGCTTTTCCTCGTTGCCGAGGACACGGTCGACCTCGGGCATGGCCGCGTAGCGTGCCGGGTCGATCTGCGCGGCGCAGCCGGTGACGATGATCGATGATAGCGGGTGCTCGCGCCGGGCGCGCCGAATGGCCTGTCGCGCTTGGCGTTCGGCCTCGGCGGTTACGGCGCAGGTGTTGACGATCACCGCCTCGCCGATGCCGGCGGACGTGGCCAGGTCGCGCATGACCTCCGACTCGTAGGCGTTGAGACGGCAGCCGAAGGTAATGATCCGAGGTGAGCGGTCGGGCGAGCTCATGACGCCAGCTCGCCGTGGAAGGAGGTCGCCACCGGCCCGGTCAGGCTGACGTGGCCGTCCGGTTGCCACGCGATCGTGACCGGTCCGCCGTCCATGACGACCACGCTGCGGCGCTCGGCGAGGTCACGCCGCGCCGCGGCCACCGCGGCCGCACAGGCCCCCGAGCCGCAGGCCGACGTGATCCCGACCCCGCGTTCCCAGACACGCAGCCGGATCTGGCCGCGGTCCATGACCGTCGCCACGCCGATGTTGGCGCGCTGGGGAAACAGCTGATGATGCTCCAGTTGCGGTCCGAGGTCGGGAAGATCGACCGCTTCGCAATCGGGAACGAAGAAGACCGCGTGTGGGTTGCCGATGTTGACGGCCACCGGGTCGGCGAGGCCGTCCAGCTCCAAGCCGAGGTGCAGGGTATCTCTCTCCTCGGCCAGGGGAATTTCCTGCCAGCGGGTTTGAGCGGGGCCCATGTCGACGGTTACCTCGTCGTTGGCGCTTGGCGACGCCGCCAACAGGCCGCCCAAGGTTTCCACCGTCACCGGCCGGCCGGTCTCGGCGATGAGAAGCGATGCAACGCAGCGCGTGCCGTTGCCGCAGGCCTCCACCTCGCCGCCATCGGCATTGAGGATGCGCATGAAGACGTCGGCGCCCGCGTGTTGGGCCGGCTCGAGGATCAGCAGTTGATCGCATCCCACGCCCTTGCGGCGGTCGGCGATCGCGCGGGCCTCGGCCACTGTCGGCCGAAAAGGCACCTGCCGGGCATCGACAACGATGAAATCGTTGCCCAGGCCATGCATCTTCACGAAGGGGCGCCCGTTGGCCATGACGTTTGCTCGAGGGTCCTTTGGTTCGACCGTGCGCGGTTAAGGGTTCGTCCCGGCGCGGGGGCTTTATATAGCAGGATATCCGCGGCGTGCGATGGAAAAGCGACAAGGAACACTCGCCTGGGGCCGATGGCGGCGGGGCCGTCGCGGCCCTTCACATTTGCCGGATCCGGTGCAACAATAGGTAGGAGCCTCGTGCGCCGCGGCGGCAGGCGCGCGAGCGGGCAGGTGCAGCGCCACAGGCCGAACGTCAAGGGAATTGCCGCAAGAACGAGGGAGAGGCGTAGGCTCATGTCCATCAAGAACGTCAGTGAACTCCTCAACATCATCAAGGCCGGCTCACCGATCAAGATCAAGGCCAGCCACTTCGCGATCGACGAGCTGCTGACAATCGCTAACGCGTGCGGGCAATTGGGCACCAAGATGGAGATCGAAGGGGGCCTCTACCTGAGAACGGCCGACTTGTTGGAGATCGCCAAGGTCGGCAACGGTCAGGTGACCATCGCCGAGTAGTCGGCCCCAATTGCCGCTTGACGCGGTGCGCCGGCCGCCCTAACGTCCGCGCGCTCATAGGAACGCCAAGACTTATTGGCCTTCTTACCCCCTTTTCCCGGGGGAAGGTTTCGCCGGTTCGCGAGTTTCGCGCAGCGGCGCGATCGTCGTTGAGCACTTGGCGATGCGAGATGCCAAAGGACCGAAAGGCGCATGTTCGAGAGCCTGCAAGAAAGACTGGGTGAGGTCCTCGGAAAGCTGACGCGGCGCGGCGCGCTCGGCGAGGCTGAGGTAACGGCGGCGTTGCGTGAGGTGCGTGTGGCGCTGCTGGAAGCCGACGTTGCGCTTCCGGTGGTCAAGGACTTCGTCGAGAGGGTCAAGACCAAGGCGATCGGCCAGGAGGTGCTTCGCTCGGTCACACCCGGACAGCAGGTCGTCAAGATCGTCCACGACAATCTGGTCGAGATGTTGGGCAACGAGTCGGTGAGCCTGGAAACCGGCGCCGGCCCGCCCACGATCATCTTGCTGGTCGGTTTGCAGGGATCGGGCAAGACCACCTCTTGTGCCAAGATCGCGCGCCGGATCACCGAGCGCGAGCGCAAGAAGGTGCTGATGGCCTCGCTGGATGTGCGCCGGCCTGCGGCGCAGGAACAGCTCAAGGTCCTCGGCGAGCAGATCGGTGTCGCGACGCTGCCCATCGTTCCCGGTGAGCCGCCGGTGGCGATCACCCGGCGCGCCGTTCAAACCGGTGCGCTCGAGGGCTACGAGGTCATTCTCCTCGACAGCGCCGGCCGCCTGGCCATTGACGAGGAGCTGATGGAGGAGCTGGCTGGTGTCAAGGGCGCCGCCAAGCCGCACGAGACGCTGCTCGTGGCCGATGCCATGACCGGTCAGGACGCGGTGACCGTGGCCGAGCGGTTCCACACCAAGCTCAGCTTGAGCGGCATCATGCTGACGCGGGTGGACGGCGACGCGCGCGGTGGCGCCGCGCTGTCGATGCGCGCCGTGACCGGCTGCCCGATCAAGTTGCTGGGTAGTGGCGAGAAGCTCGATGAGATCGAGGCCTTCCATCCCGACCGCATCGCCTCGCGCATCTTGGGCATGGGTGATGTGGTCTCGCTGGTCGAGAAGGTCCAAGAGACGGTCGAACAAGAGGACGCTGAGAAGCTCGCCAAGAAGCTGAAAAAGGGCAACCTCGATCTGGAAGACATGGCCTCTCAGTTGCGGCAGATGCAGAAGATGGGCGGCCTCTCCAGCCTCATGGGCATGCTGCCGGGGGTCTCCAAGGCCCAGATGGAGCAGATGCAAAAGGCACGCCTCGACGACGGCATGGTCAAGCGCCAGCTCGCCATCATCTCCTCGATGACGCCGGGCGAACGTCGCCGACCCGAGATCATCAAGGCCTCGCGCAAGCAACGCATCGCCAAGGGCTCGGGCGCCACCGTGCCGGAGGTCAACAAGTTGCTGAAGCAGTTCAACGAGGCCGGCAAGATGATGAAGCGGGTCAGCAAGTTGGAAAAGAAGGGCAAGCTTAAGGGTGGACTGGGTGGCCTTCTTGGCCCTGGTCAAGGGCCGTCGGGCGGACTGCCGCCAGGGTTCCCGGGCCCCAAGGGAGGGATCAAGCTTTGAGGCCAGCCCGGCGCCGGGTCGACCGCGCCGCCCGCCTCAGGACCAAGAACCGAATGGACACAGGAGTAGAGAGAAAACCATGTCATTGAAAATTAGGCTCGCGCGCGCCGGTGCGAAGAAGCGCCCCTTTTATCGAATCGTCATTGCCGACTCGCGGAGCCCTCGCGATGGCCGCTTTATCGAACGGGTCGGGACCTATAATCCGATGGTGGCGAAGGACCATCCCGAGCGGGTGCGCTTGAACGTGGAGCGTATCACCCATTGGCTCTCCGTGGGCGCTAGGCCGTCCGATCGCGTCTCCCGCTTCCTCGCCGCCGCGGAGCTGGCGCCGGCGCGTCAGGTGCCGACCCAGACCAAGAAGAGCCTGCCGAAGGCCAAGACGCTGGAGCAAGCGGCGGTTAAAGCCAGCCGCGCCGGCCAGACGTTGGACCGGGCCCAAAAGCGAAAAGACTCGACCGAAACGGCCCTGGCGAACCTCAAAAAGCGGATCGCTTCGGCGAAAGAGACGCACGTGGCGGACGAAGAAGC
>JBFELD010000062.1:0-9383 GCA_041552375.1 Kiloniellaceae bacterium
AATCAATGAATTACGTAGAGAGCCCAAATCCCGCGCCATTCCGCCCCCAGCATTAAAAAATGTTCATGCGCGCGACAGGACAAGGACAGACCGATGCATTAGGTACTGGAAGCGGGAATACCACCACTTATGTGACCCTTATGCAACGTGCTCGAAGGCAAGGAGGAGTTCCGCCATGCACGCTCTCAACAACAAGATGAAGGCCACGGCCATCGCGCTCGACGCGCGTGGAGCCTTACCGCTCCGCGCGAAGCTGGCGCTGGCCGCCTTGGCGATGTTCGTCATTCTGGCTCTGGCCGCTCAGCGTGCCCAGGCCGAACATCCCGAAAGTTTCGCCGATTTGGCCGAAAAGGTCTCGCCGTCGGTCGTCGGCATCGTCGTTGATCGCCAATTCCGCGGCGTTTCCCTGGACGGTGACCCTCAACAGGACCCCTTCGCACCGGGCTCGCCTTATCGCGAGTTCTTCGAGCGATTTTTCGGTGAGGACTTTCCCGGCTTTCGCGACCGCGATCGGGGAAACGGTCCCCGGCAACATCAACAGCGCGGCTTGGGCTCCGGCTTTATTATCAGCGAAGATGGCTTCGTGGTGACCAACAATCACGTCGTCGAAGAGGCCGACACCATTACCGTGGTGCTCGATGACGGCGAGGAGTTGGAGGCCGAGCTGATCGGCAGCGACCGGCGCACCGACCTGGCCTTGCTGAAGGTCGAGACCGAAGAGCAGTTGCCGCCCGTCACCTTCGGCGATTCCGAAGTCGTGCGCGTCGGCGATTGGGTCATGGCCGTTGGCAATCCCTTCGGCTTCGGCGGAACGGTCACGGTCGGCGTCGTCTCCGCGCGCGGGCGCGATCTCAGCGGCGGGACCATGGTCGATTTCCTGCAGATCGACGCGCCGATCAACCGTGGCAACTCCGGCGGGCCGACATTCAATCTCGCCGGTGAGGTGATCGGCATCAACACCGCCATCTTTTCCCCGAACGGCGGCAACATCGGCATCGGTTTTGCGATCCCCGCGAACACGGCCGAGCGGATCATCGAAGACCTGAAGGATGACGGTAAGGTGCAGCGCGGTTGGCTTGGGGTGCACATCCAGCCGGTCGACGAAGCCATCGCCGAGGGCTTCGGCTTGGACGAGCCGCGCGGCGCCCTCGTCGCCCAGGTCCAACCGGACAGCCCGGCCGCGGCCGGAGGCCTAAAAGCCGGCGACGTGGTACTCGAGTGGGGCGGCCGGCCGATCGAACGCTTCAAGGACCTCTCACGCTTCGTCGCCGACACGCCGGCGGGAACCGAGGTCGAGGTGCTGCTCTGGCGCGATAGTGAGACGGCGACCGTTACGGTCGAGACCGGGATGCTGGACGAAGAGCGCGTCGCCGCCCTCTCCGGCGACTCGAAAAAGCACCCCGATCGAGCCCTGGACGAGCTGGGGCTGAGCCTCACGAAGCTGGATGAGGAGCGCCGTCAGGGTCTCGGCCTGGATGAGGAAACCGAAGGCGTGCTGGTGACCCGTGTCGAGCCTGGCAGTCCGGCCGCCGAGGCGGGACTGCGGCGCGGCGACGTGATCGCCAGCATCTCGCTCGAGGAGGTCGACAGCCCCGAGGACTTCGAAGAAGCACTGTGAGAAGCAAGCGAGGAAGGCAAGGAGCGTGTGCCCCTACTGGTCAACCGGCGCGGACGCGAGAGCTTCCTCACCCTCGAGGTCGAGGCCGGTTAGGACACTCGGCTCGGCGCCCCCCAACCGAGCCGACAAGGGCCCCGACCTTAGGGCGTACAGGTCGGGGCCGCCTTTTTTGCACCGCCTTGGAGCGCGAAGACTTGCCAGGCGGGCGGCGTTGGCCGTAACTGAGAGGGAACTGCGCGCGATGAGTGACATGCGGGTATTGGTCATCGAGGACGATCGGGAGACGGCACGCTATATCGCCAAAGGCTTGGGCGAGAGCGGCCATACCGTCGATGTGAGCGACAACGGGCGTGACGGCCTGGTGCAGGCCACGGCAGGCGAGTACGACGTCTTGGTGGTCGACCGCATGTTGCCGGGCCTCGACGGTCTGGCGGTGGTGGAGACCCTGCGCAAGACGGGTCAGGAGACCCCGGTCCTCTTCCTATCGGCCAAGGGCCGGGTCGACGACCGGGTGGCCGGTCTCAAGGCGGGTGCCGATGACTATCTGGTCAAACCCTTTGCGTTCTCGGAGCTGTTGGCGCGCCTGGAAGCCCTCAATCGCCGGCCGAGAACATCCGGCGAAGAGACCGTCTTGAGCGTCGGCGATCTGGAGATCGATCTGCTCGCTCGCCGCGTCACCCGCGCCGGCCACGAAATCGAGCTGCAGCCGCGCGAGTTCAAGCTGCTCGAGGTCTTGATGCGCCACGAGGGCCAGGTGGTCACCCGGACGATGCTGTTGGAAAAGGTTTGGAGCTACCACTTCGATCCCCAGACCAACGTTATCGACGTGCACGTCAGCCGCCTGCGCCAGAAGATCGACCGTGGCTTCGACCACTCGCTGATCCACACCGTGCGCGGCGCCGGCTACTCCCTGCGGGGCTAGAATTGCGCCGGTCACCCCGTCGCGAGTATCGTCATTCCCACCAATATCAGCACCGCCCAGCCCATACGCCGGCGCAACCCTTGCTCGCCGAGCAGCAGCGTGCCCATCAGCACGGTGATCAGCACGCTCACCTCGCGGGCCGGGGCAACATAGACCACCGGCGTGAAGGTGAGGGCATAAAGGACCAGGATGTAGGCGAGTGGGTTGAAGACGGCGATGCAGATCACGGCAAAGCGGTGCCGGCGCCAGTGATCCGCCACCGCTCTCCTGCGTCTCAGTGCGTAAGGAAAGAGCAGAACCGTCCGGCCGAGGCTGGAGGCGTAGTCGAGGATCAGGGGTGGAACGAGAAGGGCCGTGACCACGTAGGCATCCCAGACCGTGTAGCTGCCGATCAAGACGCCGGCCGCCAGCCCAAAGAGGAGCGATGCCCAAATCTGCTTTGCGTCTCGCTTGAAGCCGCCGGTCAAGCACACCACACCGATGACGATGGCAAGACCTCCGGCGATGATTTGCACGGTGAGATGTTCGCCCAGAATGACCACCGCGAAGGCCGTCGCAAGACAGGGGCCCGTCGCCCGGGCCGTTGGATAGACCAGTGACAGGTCACCCCGTCGATATCCCTGCTGCAATAAAAGGAAATAGCCGAGATGCAAGATGGCGCTCCCGGTGATGGCCGCCACCTCGTAGAGGCCCAAGACCGGCCTCTGAGCGATCAGGATGAAAAGAGCGACCGGCAGATAAAGGACAGCGGACAGCACGGAGAAGAGCCAGACCAGTTCCGGCCCGCCGTTGATCCGCTTGACGAAGAAGTTCCAGGTCGCGTGGCAGACGGCGGCCGCAAGAACGAGCGCAAGACCGAAAACTGTCATGGGGACGACCTCAAGACCGAATGGGTTTCGGACGCGCCGAAGCGCGCCCATCCATCCCCCCTAGCCTTTTCGTCTTTAAGGTGTCCGCCCTTGTGGGCTCATAACGGCGCTCGGTCCAGACCTGCTGTGACAGCGGAACCCTAGCCGCACATGGATAGGCCCGGTGAGTCTAAGGAGGTGTCGTGGTTTGTAAAGCGTCGCTGGTGCTGTCAATCGACTTTGCCGATGAAGGGTAGCGAGCGATACTTCTCGGCATAGTCGATGCCATAGCCGGCGACAAAGACATCCGGCAGTGTGAATCCGACGAATTCCGCCGCGACCTCCACCTCCCGTCGGCCGGGCTTGTCGAGCAAGACGCATGTCCAAATGCGCCCCGCCTCGCGCTGCTCCAACAATGCCCGGGCATAGGCGATCGAGCGGCCGGTATCGAGAATGTCGTCGACCAGAAGCAGCGAGCGGCCGGCGATGTTGGTCGGCACGTCACCGATCAGATGGACCTCCCCGGCGCTGACCTTCTCCAGGCCATAGCTGGACAGGCGCATGAACTCGACCTCCGGATGGGCTCCGGCGCGCGAGAGCGCCCGCGATAGGTCGGCCACGAAGACGAAGCTGCCTTTCAACAAGCCGACGATGACGAAATCGTCGGGGAGCGCCCCAATGATCGCCTGGGCCAACTCGTCGACGCGCCGGGAAATCTCCTCGGCACTGTGCAGCATCGTCACCTTCGACGTCACGATCCCCTCACGTCCGGACCCGCGTGCTTAGGGTCCACAATTGGTCACCCCCATGGCGGCGAGGGTTTCCTCGATGGCCTGCAGGGCACCTCTCATTTGCTCTGCTCCCAAGCGACCGATGCAGCCGATACGAAAAGACTCGGCCACGGTCAGCTTACCGGGATAAATGACATAGCCCCGCTCACGCAAGGCCTCATAGAAGACCGCGAAATCGAAGCGCGGATCGGCGGGCATGTGGAATGTCACGATGATGGGAGCCTGCACCTCGTCAGCCAGGAGTGTCTTGAACCCCAGAGCGCGCATGCCCTCGATCAGAATGCGGCCGTTTTCCCGGTATCGCCCGCCGCGTCCGGCCAGCCCCCCCTCCTCATCGAACTCCTGCATGGCCTTGTCGAAGGCGATGATGGCATGGGTCGGCGGCGTGAAACGCCATTGCCCATTGCCCTCCATAGCAACCCATTGGTCGTGCAGGTCGAGCGACAGCGAATGCGCATTGCCTTGGCTCGCCGTCAGCGCCTTTTGGTCCGCAAGGCAGAAACCAAGTCCAGGTACGCCTTCCAAGCACTTGTTTGCCGAGGCCGCCAGGGCATCGAAGCGAACCTCTTGCGCGCTCAAGGGCAAGGCGCCAAAGGCGCTCATGGCATCGATCAGCAGCCGCCGACCGCGCTGGGCCACGACCCGCGCCACCTCCTCCACCGGATTGAGCACGCCCGATGTGGTCTCGCAATGAACGACGGCGACATGGGTGATTTCGTTGTCTGCCGCCAATATCTCCTCCGCCCGCGCGGGGTCGACCGGCCGGTCCTCCGGCCATTCCTCGATCACCGTCCGGCGCTCCAGGTAACGGCAGATTTTCGCCATGCGCTGGCCGTAAGCGCCGTTGACGAGGATCAGCAGCTTGCCGTCCCGCGGCACGAATGAAGCAAGCATGGCCTCGACCACGAAGGTCCCGCTGCCCTGAAGCGGCACCGCGGTGTGCGTGCCCTCGCCCTCGATCAAGGCGACCAGCCGCTGGCGTACCCGCCGATTGACCTCGATGAAGTGACGGTCGCGCGAGCCATAGTCGTGCAACATCGCCTCCTTGACCGACGGTGAGGTGGTGAGTGGCCCCGGGGTCAGGAGCCAGGGGTCGCCGGTCGGCGAAACCGCCCGCGCGTGGGAGGGGTTTGGGCTTTCGGTCATGATGATCGTGCTTCCTATGCTGGCCAGACTTTGATGGCTGCCGACAAGAACGCGATTTATGACCGTCCGGGCCCCTTAAAATCAAATAGATAAATGTGATAGGTCGAATAGATAGCGGCAATGGACCCGGGCGGGCGAGTCCCGATAGGCCGTCATGAAGCAGCCACCGCGACCGACGCGGCGATCCGGCTTTGCGGCAGCACGAAGGAGGCACAAAAGCCTTCGCGGGGCCGGCTGGAGATGGCCAGCCTTGCGCCGTGCAACTCGATCATCGAACGGGCGAGATAGAGCCCCAGGCCCGAGCCTCGGGTCCGACGATTGACCCCGTTATCGATCTGAACGAAGGGATCGGCCAGGAGCGCGATGTCGCTGTCTTCGAGCCCGATACCGCTATCGCAAACCGCGATCCTCAGGCCACCACCGCTCAAACACCGAGCCTCGAGGCTCACCGTTCCGCCCGCGGGTGTGAACTTGATCGCGTTGGACAGGAGGTTGAGGAGGACTTGCATCAGCATTCGTCGATCGGCCCACAGGTCCGGCAGGCCGGGAGAGATCTGCGTGCTCAGGGTCAGATCCGCCTGGCGCGCCTGCGCGCGGGCCAACCGTAAGGTCTGGTGCAAGAGCACGCCGAGATCGACCTGCGACTCGCGCATCTCCATTCGCCCGGTCTCCAACTTCGAAAGATCGAGCCAATCGTTGACCAGCTCGAGCAGGTGGGCGCTCGAGGCATGGATGCACTCTACGTATTCACGCTGGCGCGCCGGCTCCAGCCCGTCCGGACCCTGCTCGAGCAAAATGTCCGAGAACCCCACGATCGCCGTGAGCGGGGTGCGGAACTCATGGCCCATACCGGCCAGGAAAACCGCCTTGGCTTGCTCGTCCGCCCTGTCGCGACCGCATGCGCGAGACGGTGATGCCAAGCGATTGCGATTTGCGGACACCGCCAGGATCGCGGCCTTGAGAGGCGCCAGAACCTGCGCTTGCAAGGTCCGACCGAGTCGCGAGGCCTTTTCCTTTAGCGCAGTTTTCATCGTCAGAATTACGCCATACCCCTAAACTCAGTGTATAGTTTAAAAGAACTAATCGAATATTATGAATGAATTGTTAAGTTGCAGAAAAGCGGCAGCCATCCCGCATGTATCGGCAGTGAGAATTCGCTCAGCGCGTGCGCCAGGCCTGCGTGCGTCGCCGTAGATAGCGGCTGCCGAAGCCATGGAGGACCCGCACGACGGCGTTGGTATAGAAGATCATCATACCCATGGCCGCCGCGGGCGCGATATCCCCGGCGTCGTCCATATTGAGGACCGCGACCGAGGCCAGCGTCGTATCGGGCGAATAGAGGAAGACCACGGCGGAGACCGTGGTCATGGCGTTGACGAAAAGATAGATCGAGATATCCAGGATGGCCGGCAGGCAGACCGGCACCGTCACGCGGGCGAACATCTTATAGAACGGCTGTTTCAAGGACTGAGAGACGGCCTCGAACTCGACGTCCATCTGCTTTAAGGCCGTCAGCGCCGTCAGATGCGCTACTGTGTAGAAGTGGGTGATCGTGCAAATCACCAGGATGGCCATGGTCGAGTAGAGAAAATTGAGCGGATTGTCGGGATCGTTGAAGAAGAAGATATAGGCCAGGCCAAGAACCAGGCCGGGCACCGCCATCGGCATCATGGCGAGGAACTGGAAGGCCGCGCGCCCACCGTGAAAGCCCCGCCCCTTTTCCACCATGTAGGCACCGACGAAGACGGCGATGGTCCCAAACACGGCGGTGTACAAGGCCATGCGTATGGAATTCCCATATGAGTCCCAGCCACCGCCGTCCATCACGTCGAAATTGTAGTTGGTCAGGCCAAGCTCCAGATTATACGGCCAGAACGTGATCAGCGCGGCGTACTGGCACACCCCCAACATGCCGATGATGAAGAACGACACAAACAGGCAATAGCCAAGCATAGCGGCATCGAAGCGCCGGTTGGGCTGAGGCTCGTAAGCGACCGCGCGGGCCGACAGGAGAGCGACCTGACGTCGTTGGACAACGCGGTCGACGAAGAATGCCGCCACCGCCGGGATCAGCAGCACGACACTCACCACCGCGCCCATTTGGAAGTTCTGCTGGCCGACAACCTGCTTATAGATATCCACCGCCAGCACGTTGAACTGGCCGCCGATCACCTTGGGCGCGCCGAAGTCGGTGATCGCCAGGGTGAAGACGACGAAGGCGGCGGAGATGAGGCCGTAGCGCGCACCGGGCAGGGTGACGGTGAAGAAGATGCGCGGCCGCGAGGCCCGCAAGGCCAAGGCCGCCTCGTAAAGGCGGGCATCGGCGATGGAGAGCGCCGTCATGATGATGATCAGCGCATGCGGCAGGGTGAAGAAGACCTCTGCGATGACGATGCCGATAGGACCATAGATCGACTGGCCCATCAGCACCTCTTTGATCATACCCTGATTGCCGAAAAGATAGACCAAGGCGATGCCGGGCAGAAGGGACGGCACCAGGATCGGCACCATGGCGATGGTCTTGAAGAGGCCCTTGAAGGGCACGCAGCTTCGCGTCAGGGCATAGGCCAGGACGAAGGCCAGGAAGACCGTGATGACGGTGCTGATGCTGGCAACCAAGAAGGAGTTGTATATGGAAAAGGATAGCGCCGGCGTCGAGAAATAGGTCACGTAGTTGGCAAGGCCCGACCCCTCCGCCGGGCGAATGAGAACGCGGCGAAAGTCGTTGCTCGAAAACTCCCGCCACTCGGTATCGGTGACAATCTTGCCCTTGGCGATGATGCCGCCGCTGTCCCCGGTGACGTTGCGCAGGCGGTAGTTGGTTGGCGCGCGAAAAGAGAAGTCGGGGAAGAATTTACTCACCGTAATACGGTGCCCGGCCGATGCGCCCGGCTCGGCGGGATCGTAGACCCCCGCGGCCACGGCCAAATCCAATGCGTTCAAAACCTCGCCCCAGCCCTCGCCCTTGTCGACCTGAAGCTCGAACTTGTCGAGCTGGAAGGCATAGGTCTCGATCGATTTCGAGAGCATGGTGTAAAGCGGAAAGGCGAGCGCCACCAGCAGGTAGAGGCCGATCACCAGCATGAAGGCGCGCATCATCCAGTCGTCGCGCCCGAGCTTGGGGCGAATCGCCTTCGCCGCCGCGGGAAGAGCGGCCTCAGCCACGTTCGGTCTCGCCGGGATAGAGCCGCAAGAGGTCCTTGGGCAAAGCCACCAACACCTTGTCGCCCGGTCCGATGTCTTGGCGACGCACCAGGTTGATGGAGAAATCGGCCCGCAACCGCTGCCCGCTCAGGCCGGGAACGGTGAGATCGGCACGAATGAAGGAACCGAGGAATTCGGCCTCGGCAATCTCCGCCTCGAAGGCGTTGTCGTCATCCGGCGAAACGCCTTGCAATACCACGTCCTCCGGCCGCACGGCCAGGGTGACGGGCGCGCCGTCGGCGATCCCGTCCAGGACACAGTCGATTTCGAGGTCGCCCACGCGGACACGGCCGGCCTGCGAGACCCGACCGGGCAGAAAGTTCATCGTTCCGATGAAATCGGCAACGAAGGCCGTTGCCGGCTCACGGTAAATTTCCAAGGGGCTGCCCACCTGCTCGATGACGCCGTGGTTCATGACCACGATGCGGTCGGCCATCGTCAGGGCCTCTTCCTGGTCGTGAGTGACCATGATAGTGGTGAGATCCAGCTTGCGCTGCAGATCCTTCACCTCGTGGCGCAGGCGCGCACGCACCTTGGCATCGAGGGCCGAGAGTGGCTCGTCGAGCAGCAACAACCCAGGCCGCGTCGCGATCGCCCGGGCCAGGGCGATGCGTTGCTGTTGTCCGCCGGAAAGCTGTGCGGGGTACTTGCGCCCTTGATCGGAGAGCCCGACCAGCTCCAGCAACTCGCGCACCCGCGCCTCGACCTCCGTCTTGGGCCGCTTACGGCTTTCCAGGCCATAGGCGACGTTCTTGGCAACGGTCAGGTTCGGAAAAAGAGCGTAGGACTGGAAGACGATCCCGAAGTCGCGTTCGGCCGGCGGCAGGCTGGAAATGTCGGCGCCGCCTTGCTCG
>JBFELD010000063.1:0-9240 GCA_041552375.1 Kiloniellaceae bacterium
ACCTCCGGCACCCAATCGATATCGCCCTTGACGTAGCCGATATCGTGCAGCAGGTCGGGGTCGATCCGAACCATCTGACTGGCCGCCCGGCGGCTGATATCCCATTGCCGTAGGGGCAGGATCAGCATCTCGGCGAGGCTCGGCCGGGGTTCGCGGGTCACGGCGCCGGCTTGCTCGTCCCCACGCGCCATCAGGGTCGCGGTCACGACATCCTCGATCTGGCCTCGCTCGATGCCAATGTCACGCAGCACGGCATCGGGGAGCGCCCGAAGCTGGCGGGTGGTCGCCCGCTTGGTGCGCGCGTGCTCGAGGCCCTGCATCAGGCGGCGCAGCAACGACGGCTTGTCCTTGACGGGTGTGCCCTCCACCTTGGCGCGCAGTTCGCCGCGCTCGAGGCCGATGTCCGCGAGCATGCGATCGTCCAAGCGCTGGAGCTCGGCCAAGACCCTGGAGCGTTCCAAGGATGTCTCAATTCTCTCGAAGAGCGCGCCTAGCGCCCCGATCAGGCCGCCGATCAGGCCGGTTGATCCGGCCGCTTGCGAGGGAGCCGTCTGGTTCGTCTTGAGGCCAGCCAGCTCAAAGGATTTCATGCTGGTCATCTTCGCTCTCCATTCTCAAAAAGAGGGACCCGACACATCTGCCGAGCCCCCGTGTTCCAATCACGGTAACCGACCTCTAAGATCGTGCGAGATGGTGCGAAGTAGGAGCGGAGAATCTGCACGACAGCAATGCGCGCCTAGCATAGCGGGCCCCCGGTGCCGCCGGCTCGGCCGGGTTGGAGACGGCGCTTGAAACAGACCGCGCGGGCCCATAGCCTGCCTGCTGGTTCCTCTGAGAAGAAGGAGTGAGTGCTGCGATGTCGGCTGCGGAACGGCTCTCGGCGCTGCGGGCCGAACTCGATCGGCAGGGATGGGACGGTTTCCTGGTCCCGAGATCCGACGAGCACCAGGGCGAATACGTGCCACCAAGTGCGGAGCGCTTGGCCTGGTTGACCGGCTTTACCGGATCGGCGGGGTTGGCGGCAGTGCTGCGCGACGCGGCGGCCATATTCGTGGACGGGCGCTACACGCTGCAGGTCCGCGATCAGGTGGACAGCGATCTTTACGACCCTCGGCATGTCACGGATGAGCCCCTCTCCGATTGGTTGAGGGAGGCCCTGCCCAAGGGTGCGCGCTTGGCCTTCGACCCTTGGCTCCACACGCCTGCGCAAGTGGCGCGTCTGCGTCGCTGGACCGAGGCGGCGGGCGGCGAGCTGGTGGCGGCCGATAGCAACCCCCTGGACGCCGTCTGGCAGGATCGGCCGGCGCCGCCGCGGGCGCCGGTCCGCGAGCATCCCATGGAGTATGCGGGCCGTAGCTCGCGCGACAAACGTCAGGATCTTGCTGCCAAGCTCAAGGACAAGGGCATTGAGGTGGCCTTCCTCTCCGCACCGGATTCCATTGCTTGGCTGCTCAACGTGCGTGGCGGTGATGTCCCACATACGCCGCTGCCCCTGTCGTTCGCGCTACTCCACGATGACGGCCGGGTCGATTGGTTCATCGATCCCAAAAAGCTGTCAGCTGGTTCGGTGCCACATTTGGACAATAGGGTCCACAGGCACGGGCCCGACGCGCTGGCCGAACGGTTGGACGGCCTGCGTGGCCGCAAGGTGCTGCTCGATCCGGACTCGGCGCCGGAATGGGTGAGCGCGCGACTGCGGCAAGCCGAGGCCCCGTGCGTCGAGGGGCCGGATCCCTGCCTGTTGCCGAAAGCCAAGAAGAACGAAGTGGAGATCGACGGCGCGCGCGCTGCTCATCGGCGCGACGGCCAGGCGCTTTGCCGCTTTCTCACTTGGTTCGACGACCTGGCCGCGCGGCTGGGGGAGGGCGAGAGCCTCGACGAGCTTCGGATCGTCGACCGGCTAAGCCAGTTCAGGCAAGAAGACCCGATGTTCCGGGATCTGTCCTTCGACACCATCGCCGGCTCGGGACCGAACGGAGCCATCGTGCATTACCGCGTGACGCCGCAAAGCAATCGGGCGCTTGCCCTGGGAGAGTTGTTCCTACTCGATTCCGGCGCCCAATACCCGGATGGCACGACCGACGTCACTCGCACCTTGGCGGTGGGTGAGCCGAGCGCCGAGATGCGCCGCTGCTTCACCCTCGTGCTCAAGGGCCATATCGCTATTGCCGGCGCCCGCTTTCCCAAGGGAACCACCGGCAGTCAGCTCGATAGCTTGGCGCGCTATCCTTTGTGGCAAGAAGGGTTCGACTATGACCACGGCACCGGCCACGGCGTCGGCAGCTATCTGGGCGTGCACGAGGGTCCACAGCGCATCTCGAAGCTGCCCAACTCGACGCCGTTGGAGCCGGGAATGATCGTCTCCAACGAGCCCGGTTATTACCGGGTGGGCGCGTTCGGCATCCGCATCGAAAACCTGGTCTGTGTGATCGAGGCAAGCGACGTTCCCCAGGATGAACGCGCGATGTTGGCATTCGAGACCTTGACGCTCGCGCCCATCGACCTGCGCCTCGTCGAGCCCGCTTTACTGACGGCGGGGGAGCGTGCTTGGCTGAACGCCTATCATCAGCGCGTTCGGGAGACCCATATCGAAGCGCTCGGCGAGGCGGAACGCGGCTGGCTCGAACAAGCCACGCGCGCCTGCTAACCCTTGGCGCCGTTCAGTCGAGACCGTCCCGTCCGGCGCCGCAGATCAGAAGACCAACGCTTTCCTCGGTGTCGAGCGAGAGTCGACCGGCGCGAAGAGCTGCCAACGCGGCGGCACCGGAAAGCTCTGCGGCGATGCCCATCTCGAACCAGAGCCAGCGGGCAGCTTGGCGCATCTCCTCGTCGTCGACCAGGACGATATCGTCGACGTTTTCGCGGATGATCTCGAGATTGAGTTCGGTGCTGCGCCGTGGGGCCAGGGTGACGGCGGCGCTGTCGATGCGCGGCAGGGTGATGGCGTGCCCGGCCGCCAAGCTCTCTTTCAGGGTCGGGGCGCCCACTGGCTCGACGCCGATGACGCGCGCATCGGGTTTTTTCGCCTTGATCGCCGTGGCGATCCCGGAGATGAGCCCGCCGCCACCGATAGCGACGACGAAAGTATTGCAGTGTCCCGACTGCTTTAGCATTTCCAGCCCGACCGTGCCCTGGCCGGCGATCACCCGCGGATCGGCAAAGGGATGAACATAGGTCAGGCCGTCCTTCTCGGCGCGGTTGAGGGCGGCCTCCTGGGCATCGTCCCAGACCTCGCCCTCGACCACCACGTCGGCCCCCCAGGCGGCGATCTTGCGGGCTTTCTCGGGGGCGGTCGTCTTCGGCAGGTAGATCACCGCGCGCGTGCCCACGGCCCAGGCGGCGTAGCTGACCGCCAGCCCATGGTTGCCGCCCGATGCGGTGATGACGCCGCGTTCGGTTTCCTCGGGGCTCAACGAGAGCAGGGCGTTGCTTGCGCCACGCGGCTTGAAGGATCCGGTCACCTGAAGGCATTCGAGCTTCAGGAGGATCTCGTTCGGCACCGGCGGATCCAGCAGAAAGCGGGCACGCAGGAAGGGGGTGCGCCGCACCTTGTCCTTGACGCGCGTTGCCGCGGCCTCGATATCGGCCAGGGTTGGCGCGCTCATAGGTTGCCTCCGATCAGTTCCAACCAGTCCTCCTCACTCAGGATATGCACACCCAGCTCCTCCGCTTTTTTCGCTTTCGATCCCGCGCCCGGACCGGCGACGAGGTAGTCCGTATTGCGTGAGACGGATCCGGCCACCTTGGCGCCCAGCCCCTCGGCCCGGGCCTTGGCTTCGTCTCGGGTGAAGGTCTCTAATTTGCCGGTGAAAACCACGGTCTTGCCGGCGACCGGCGAGTCGCTGGTATCGGCGAGCACCAAGTCCTCGATCTCCAGGGTATCCATCAGGTCCTGGAGGACCGCTTGGTTATGGGGTTCGGCGAAGAAGGCGAGCAGCGACAAGGCGACGATGGGGCCGATGCCGTCGATGCCGACCAGCTCCCGATAGGCCTCGCTTTCACTGTCTTGCGCGTCGGTCAGGGCCGTACGCAGGCGAGAGGCGCTGGCGTAATAGCGGGCCAGGAGGCGGGCGTTCTCACGCCCGATGTGGCGGATGCCCAAAGCGTAGATGAAGCGGTCGAGGGGGACGAGCCGCCGGTCGTCGATAGCGCGGAACAAATTCTCCGCGGAGAGTGCTCCCCAGCCGGGCTGCTCGCTGAGCGGCGGCGCGCCTTGCCCGTCGATCGCTTGCAATCGAAAAATATCTCCGGGCGTCTTGATCCGCCCGCTCTCGAAGAGGAACTTCACCTGCTTGTCGCCCAGACCCTCGATGTCGAAGGCATGGCGGCTGACGAAGTGTTTCAGGCGCTCGACGGCCTGGGCCGGACAGATCAGGCCGCCGCTGCAGCGGCGCACGGCTTCGTCGTCCTCACGGACGGCATGGCTGCCGCACTCCGGGCAGATCTCCGGAAAGACGTAGGGTTCGCTTTCGGCCGGTCGTCGCTCGGGCACCACGGCGACGATTTGCGGGATAACGTCGCCGGCACGCTGGATGATCACATGGTCGCCCTCGCGGAGATCCTTTCGGGTGATCTCGTCTTCGTTGTGCAGCGTCGCGCGGGAGACCACCACCCCGCCGACGGTTATGGACTCCAAGATGGCGACCGGCGTCAGCGCGCCGGTGCGCCCTACCTGGATGGCGATCTTCCTGAGGATGGTCTCGGCCCTTTCGGCGGGGAACTTGTGCGCCACCGCCCAACGCGGTGCCCGACTGACGAAACCCAGCCGTTGCTGCAGATCGAGACGGTTGACCTTGTAGACCAGCCCATCGATGTCGAAAGGCAATTCGGGGCGTTGGGCCAGGAGCCGTTGATGGAAACCGATCAATTCTTCCGGTGAACGGCAAAGGGCCGATGGCTCGGTAACGTGGAAGCCCCATGCGTGCAGCCGCTCGCGGGCTTCGGCCATGGTCTCGCCCAAGGGCTCGGAGGTATGGCCCCAGGCGTAGGCGAAAAAGCGCAAGGGGCGCTCTCGGGTGATGGTGGGATCGAGTTGTCGCAGCGAGCCGGCGGCGGCGTTACGCGGGTTGGCGAAGATCTTGCCACCGCTGTTCTCCTGCTGACGGTTGAAGGCCGCGAAGTCCTCGCGGCGCATGTAGACCTCGCCGCGGACCTCGAGGACCTCCGGCCAGCCTCGTCCACTCAGCGCCTCCGGGATCTCGTCGATGGTGCGTGCGTTGGCGGTGATGTCTTCGCCGGTCGCGCCGTCACCGCGCGTCGCCGCCAGTTGAAACTGTCCTTGGCGATAGTGCAGGGCACAGGACAGGCCGTCGATCTTGGGTTCGGCCAGGATCTCGGGCGGCCCATCGAGATCGAGAAAGCGCACGATGCGGGCCAGGAAATCGCGCACCTCTTCTTCGCCGAAGGCGTTGGCGAGCGAGAGCATGGGCACGCTGTGGCGGACCTTCTTGAAGCCGCTCGATGGTGCGGCCCCAACTCGCTCGCTGGGAGTATCGGCGCGCTTCAGGCGCGGAAACCGGGCCTCGAGGGCGTCATTGCGCGCGCGCAGCTCATCGTAGGCCGCGTCCGAGATTTCGGGCGCATCGTTCTGGTGGTACAGCCGGTCGTGGTGGGCGATCTCCCGCGCCAAGCGTTCGAGCTCGGCTGCCGCTTCCTCTTCGCTGAGCGCCTCGACTGGCTTTTCCGCGCTTGGTGACGGCGATCCACCGCTCATGACGCGGCTCGCATCAGTTGACTGGCCGCGGCGCGGGCCTCCTCCGTCACCTCGGCGCCGGAGAGCATGCGGGCGATCTCCTCGCGTCGTTGACTGGCATCGAGGGGCGTAACCTCGGTCGTCGTCCGGCCGGACTCGAGAGACTTCAAAACCCGCAGATGGTGACCCGCCCGAGCCGCGACCTGCGGGCTGTGCGTCACCACGAGAACCTGCCGGCCGGTGGCTAGGCGCGCCAGGCGCTCGCCGACGGCGTCGGCCGTTGCCCCGCCGATACCGCTGTCGACCTCGTCGAAGACGAGAGATTGCTCGGGGTTGGTTTCGGCGAGGACGACGTTCAAGGCCAGCAGGAGACGCGAAAGCTCGCCGCCTGAGGCGATCTTGGCCAAGGGGCCGGGCGGAAGATCGGGGTTGGTCGCGATTTCAAACGAGATATGGTCGACCCCGCCGGGCCCCCAATCCGACTGGGCAAGCGGTTCGATTCGGGTCATGAACCGGGCTTGCTCCAGCTTCAAGGGAGGGAGCTCACCGTTCACCGCGTCGTCCAGTCCCGCAGCGGCGGTCCGTCGGGCACTGGACAATCGCTCGGCCGCCTCGCTAAAGGCGCTCTGCGCGCGCGTTACCGCGGCCGCCAGCGCGGCCAGGCTTTCGCCGGCTGTGTCCAGGCTCGCCAAGCGCTCGGCGAAGGTTGTGCAGAGGTCGGGTAGAGCGTCCGCACTGCAGGCGTGCTTGCGGGCCAGGTCGTTGAGGGCGAAGTACCGGTCCTCTACCTCCGTGAGCGACTCTTCGCCCAACTCGAGGTCCGCGCGCAGCCCGGCCAACTCCCGGCGGGTCTCTTCCAGCTCGGCCTCGGCATGTTCCAGCGCCGTGACGGCAGCTGTCAGGTGGTCGCCTAGGGGGCCGCTCACCTCGGCGAGGGTGCGAAGAGCCTGCGCCATCAGGTCGGCCGCGCCGGTCGCATCGTCGTCGCCGCCCAGCAGGTCGTCGGTCAGGTTCAGCGCCTCGATCACCTTTTCCCGGCTCTTCAGGAGGGTCCGCTTTTGCCCGAGTTCTTCGACCTCTCCCGGACGGGGTGCTAGGGTCTCGAGCTCCTCCAATGCATGACGCAGGAAAGCTTCGTCCTGCCCAGCCTTATCAAAAGCCTGGCGGGCGGCGTCGTGTTCGGCTTCGGTCTCGCGCCAGGCTTCCCAGAGCGAGCGCACCTCGGTCGCCAGGGGTGAGAGGCCCGCGTGCGCGTCGAGGTGACGCGCGTGGCTCGAGCGGTCGAGAAGGCCACGCT
This sequence comes from Kiloniellaceae bacterium, assembly GCA_041552375.1. GTDB lineage: Bacteria > Pseudomonadota > Alphaproteobacteria > Kiloniellales > Kiloniellaceae > JAJFGK01. The sequence goes on from JBFELD010000063.1 coordinate 6,990, forward strand.
GCTCGAATTGGCCTTGCACCTCGACGAAGCGGTCTCCGACACGCCTCAGCAAGGCTACCGATACGGGTTGGTCGTTAATGAAGGCGCGCGAGCGCCCGTCACTGGCGAGCGTTCGCCGCAAGAGCAGCAGGCCTGAGTCCCGGACTTCTGAAATGTCCAGTCCTTCGTCTTCGAGGACGATCAACTCGGGTTCGTCGGGCGGCACCTCGAACCCGGCGGTGACCGATGCTTGCTGGCTTCCCGGTCGCAATAGCCTGGATTCGGCCCTCGCGCCGAGCGCCAGGCCCAGCGCGTCGAGAAGGATGGACTTCCCTGCTCCCGTCTCCCCGGTGAGCGCACACAAGCCTTGCTCGAAGATAAGATCGAGCCGTTCGATAAGGACGACGTCGCGTATGGAGAGGCTTGCGAGCATGTCCGGGTCCGCAGTGTGCCACCTTAATCGAGGGGCACGATCATTCAAAAAAGAGAGGAGAACCACCCTTCGCTATCTTCGTTGCCCGGAAGGTCCTCGCCGGTCATCAATTCATAGCTATCCAGATACCACTCGCTGCCCGGGAAATTATGGCCCAGCACGGCGGCGGTCGATTTCGCCTCGGCCACCAACCCCAAGGCCAAGTATGACTCGACCAGCCGATGCAAAGCTTCGGGCGCGTGCGTCGTAGTCTCGTACTTGTCGACAACGATGCGAAAGCGGTTGATCGCCGCCAGATACTCCTGCTGACCGAGGTAATAGCGGCCGATGGTCATGTGCTTGCCCGCCATGTGGTCGCGGGCGAGGTCGATCTTCAGGCCGGCGTCCCGGGCGAAGGCGGTCTCGGGAAATCGCTGGACGACGGTCTTCAACGAATTGAGCGCGAGGCTTGTCATCTTTTGGTCGCGCCCGACATCGGAGATCTGTTCGTAATAGCTGATCGCTTTCAGGTAGTAGGCATAGGCGATGTCGTCGCTGCCGGGGTGCAGCTCGATGTAACGGTCGAGACCGGCAACGGCCTCGTCATATTTGTTCGCCAGATAGTAGGCGTAGGCGGCCATAAGCTGGGCCCGGGTCGCCCATTGGGAATAGGGGTGCTGGCGCTCGACCTCGTCGAACATTCGTACCGCGGTGTCGCCATCACTGGCGAGCAAGGCATCGAGGCCGCGGTTATAGAGATCTTCGACCGGCGTTTCCGGAAGGGCGCCGATCTCCTCGTCACCGGCGCAAGCACCGAGGATCAGCAACAGGGCAAGGGTGGCGGCCCTCATATAGCCGGGGCGCGGGCGTCCTGTTGCCTGTTGGGCTGTGATAGGAGTGTAGGGGCTTAAGTCTTCGGTCGATCTTTGCTTTAGCAACTCGAACCTCTTCACGCTCGTACGAAGGGGCCTCGGCGGCACATTCGTCCGTAATCACCAACGATCGGGACTATAGGTGTGCTTAGGCCCGGCTACAAGTCTCACCCGAGGGCAGAATCGTGGCCCGTTCGGGGGTGGTATCAGGGTTCGAAAGCGCTCTAGCTGTTGCCTTTGGGGTCGCCGATCCATTCCCAGGCCCCCGGCATGGCGAAGAGATCGCTAAGGAGCCGCAAGACCAGGGCGTGATCGCATCCACGGCCGCTGAAGCGGCCGATGATCGGTCCGCCGGCCATGCGCAGGTCGCCGATCGCCGAGAGGACGCCGTGGCGAACCGGCTCGTCCGGATAGCGAAAGCCGCCCGCGTTGAGCACGCCGCTTTCACCGATGACCAGACCATGTTCCGCCGCGACGCTGGCCGACGCCGGCTCCTCCGAGGTGCTCTTCTGGTCGTTACGGAACTCGAACGCGCGCGCGCGCGCGATCTCGGACTGATAGCGATCGATGGTGATCTCACCCGACCTGTCGTTGTCGAATGCCGGCAAAAACCCGCTAGCACGATCGTCGAGGTCCAGTTTGCCCTCGTCAATGAGCATCTGAGCTGCCGTGCCGACCACGGGTTTGGTCATGGAGCGGATGTTGAACACCGTGTTCAGCTCCATCGGACTCCCCTCATCCCGGTCTTTCCAGCCGATGGCCTGGTGCAGCACAATGTGCCGGTTCTTGATCACGACCAGTTCGGCGCCGACGATCATGTCTCTCTCATAGTAGCCGCGCACTGCGTCAGCCAGTTCCAGGAGCGACTCCGATAGGAGACCTTGGCTCTCGGGCGTAGCGGGTGAGAAGGCGAGTTGGGGTTGGGCCGGTAGCGTTTCAGGCGGTGCGCCGGGCTGGGGCGTGGCCGTCGGTTCCGTCGCTGCGCTGG
>JBFELD010000064.1:0-9231 GCA_041552375.1 Kiloniellaceae bacterium
ATACGCGCGGTGATGGGTTTACATCCCCAAACAAACGACCCCGGCGATCAGTCCAGCTCCTTTGCGAAGTGGGCGCGCAGCTTGGTCAGCGCCTTGTGGTGCATGGAACGCACGGTCTGAGCATCCACGCCCATGATCTCGGCGGCCTCCGCAGGGTCCAGGTCCTTGCCGTAGAGCAGCTCCATAACCAGCGACTGACGCGGTGAGAGAAGCCCTTCCGGGATCTTGATGCGGTCCGGCTCGGTCGCCTCGACCGCCAAGACCGCCTCGGGCACGTCGTCCAGAGCCCGCGCGGGCGGCTTGGTGCGGCGCAGATGGTCGATCGCGGCGCTGGTGGCGATGACGGTAAGGTAGGTGGAAAGACGCGCTTTCGCCGGATCATAGCGGCGCAGCAGCGCGAAGTCGCGGCCGCAAAGGCGCAAGAAGACCTCCTGGACCACGTCATCACAATCCGCCGCGCGCCCCGCCGTCACCAGGCGTCGCCGCACCGCGGCATAGATCACCGGGCCATGGGCGCGCACGAAGTCGCGCCAGGCCTCTTGCCGGCCACCCAGCAAGCACTCCAATTCCATCGGTGAGGCTCCACTCATCGGCCTAGACCTAGACCATTGCCAGTCCTTCCACCACCATCAAGTGGCGTACTCCCTCCGGCACGGGTGACCGCGCCGCGGCAAGCGGTTAAGGTGCCGCGCCATGCCCAACTCGCAGCCACCCTCCTCAGATCACAGCGCCGGCGCGCGGCGTATTCTCCTGCCGGCCGCGCCCGCTGTCGTGCCCGGCCTCGCCACCGCGGTCTGGATGAGCGAGGACGGCGAAGTCGAAACACTGGAGCTGGCCGAGGCCGCCCGCCGGGTGGCGTCCAAACCACCCTATCTTTGCCATGGACCGGCCCAGGCGCGCCGTCTCGGCCTGGCAAACCTTGCTGCTTTTGACCTGATCGAGCTCTTTGCCTTCGTGCATCCGGCACGCTTTGCCGTGCCGACACCGCGGGGCCTCACCCAAGCCCTGGGCCTGGGCGAACCCGAGGGCCCGGAGAGCGAGGCGGCAGTGTTGCCGACCGTGGCGCACGCGCTGCTGGCCGAGTTGACCGCCGGTGGAACCGACGAAAGCGCCGCCGCCATTGCCCGAACCATGGCCAGGGCCGGGTGGCTCTGGGGCCCCGCGGTACTGGCCGCGCTTGGCCTGCCCGAAGACGACGAGACCGACGCGGGGGGACGACGTGCTCGCGCGGTCTGGGAGAGCCTTGCCGAATGGGAGGAGGAAGCGCCGCCACCGCCGCCCGGCCAAGCCGCGGTCGCGGCCAGCGAAGCGCGACAGCGGCTGGCCGAACTTCTCGGCACGGAGGCGGAAAGCCGTCCCCAGCAGGCCGACTACGCCTCGGCGGTCTCACAAGCCTTCGCGCCGCGGGCGCGCGAGGGCGAGCCCAATCTGGTCCTTGCCGAGGCCGGAACCGGGGTCGGCAAGACCCTCGGCTACATCGCGCCCGCCAGCCTCTGGGCCGAGAAGAATGGCGCGCCGGTCTGGATCTCCACCTATACCCGAAACCTGCAGCATCAAGTCGACGACGAGCTCGACCGGCTCTTTCCGCAGGCGGCGGAAAAGCGCCGCCGCGTCGTGATCCGCAAGGGGCGTGAGAACTATCTCTGCCTCCTGAACCTGGAGGAAGCGACCCACGGCCTTGGGCCAGGCCATGCGGTGGCCATGGGCCTGATGGCGCGCTGGACGGCGGCGACGCGCGACGGCGACATGGTGGGCGGCGACTTTCCCGGTTGGCTGGTCGGCCTGATTGGCCCGGCGGCGACGCTGGGTCTCACCGACCGCCGGGGCGAGTGCGTCTATTCGGCCTGCCGCCACTATCATCGCTGCTTCATCGAGCGCGCCCAGCGCCGGGCGCGCTACGCCGACATCGTGGTGGCCAATCACGCCCTGGTATTGACGCGCGCCGCTCTCGACCAAGGCGAGGAGGGAGCGCTGCCCGGCCACCTCGTCCTCGACGAGGGCCACCACCTCTTCGAGGCCGCCGACAGCGCCTTCGCAATCCATCTGAGCGGCCGCGAGGGTCAGGAGCTGCGGCGCTGGATCCTCGGCGGCGAGGGGCGCCGCGCGGCGCTTGCCGCCCGGGGCCTGCAACGGCGTTTGGACGGCCTGTTGAGCGACCGGAATAGTAGCCGGGAGAACCTGGCCCGCGCGTTGACCGCGGCCCATGCGCTGCCGGGCACCGGATGGCGCCAGCGCCTGGCCGAGGGTCGCCCCCAGGGCCCGACCGAGGTGTTCCTGGCCACCGTTCGCGAGCAAGTCTTCGCGCGGGCACAGCACGGTCCGGGCGGCTACGGCCTGCAGGCCGAAACCCATCCCACCGACGCCCCATTGCTGGAGAGGGCGGATCAGCTGCGGCAAGCGCTGGAGGGACTCTATGCCCCGCTGGTCGAGGTCCGGCGGGCGCTGCTCGATCGGCTGCGCGAAGAAGGCGAAACCCTGGAGCCCGAGCTCAGGCGGCGCCTGGACGCCGCGGCCCGTGGCATCGAGCGCCGCGCCCTCACCACGCTCAGCGCTTGGCAGGCGATGCTCGCTAATCTGGAAGAGGGTGAAACGCCCGAAGACTTCTGCGACTGGTTCGCGGTCGAGCGGCACGAAGGCCGGGAGACCGATGTCGGTTACTACCGTCATTGGGTCGATCCCAGCCTACCGCTGGCCGAGACCCTTTTGGTCAAGCTTCAGGGCGCGGTCATCACCTCGGCCACCTTGACGGACGCCGGTGCCGATAGCGAGGCGGACTGGATCGCGGCGGAGGCGCGCCTCGGCGCAGCACACCTACCCGTAGCACCGATCCGGGCCAAGGTCTCCTCGCCGTTCGACTATAGCCGGCAGACGCGGGTCCTGGTGGTGACGGACCTGCCGCGCGACCGTCCCGACCAGGTGGCCGCCGCCTTTCGCGCCTTGTTCCTGGCCGCCGGTGGTGGCGCGCTGGGGCTGTTCACGGCGATCCAGCGCTTGAGGGTCGTCCATGCCGCGATCGGTCCGGCCCTGGCGGAGCGCGGGATCCCCCTGCTCGCCCAGCACATCGACCCCATGGACACGGCAACCCTGGTCGACATCTTCCGCGCCGAGGCCGACACCTGCCTCTTGGGCACCGATGCGCTTCGAGACGGCGTCGACGTTCCGGGCGAGGCCTTGCGGCTGGTCGTCTTCGAGCGCGTACCTTGGGCCCGCCCGGACCTGATCCACAAGGCCCGCCGGGAGGTCTTCGGCGGTCGCGACTATGATGACCGGCTGGCGCGCCGGCGGCTGCGCCAAGCCTTCGGGCGCTTGGTTCGCCGCGCCGACGATCGCGGTGTGTTCGTAATGCTGGATAGGCGCTTACCCTCTCGGCTGCTTTCGGCCTTCCCGTCAGAGGTGACGGTGGCACGTGTCGGCCTTGCCGAGGCGGTAGCGGAGACCGCCGCTTTCCTCAGCCAACCCCCAGCTGGATCAATAGAAGCGACAGAGTGACGGCGGAAGCCAAGGTGGAGACCAGGATCACCGCCGTCGCCCGCTGCACGTAAACGCCGTACTGCTGGGCGATGACGAAGACCAGCGCTCCGGTGGGCAGCGCCGCCTGGACCACCGCCACGCCAGCCCAGACCGGTGGCAGCGCGAGGACCTCGAATGCCAGCCACCAAGTGAGCGCCGGCTGCACGATCAACTTCAGCACGGCGATCCATCCGACCTCCGTAAGGCCGGTCCTTAAAGACGTATCGACCATGAACAAGCCGATGGCGAAAAGTGCGCAGGGCGCCGCCGCCGCCCCGAGAATATCGCAAAAGGTCTGAACCGACCTCGGCAACTCCAGCCCAAGCCCGGAGACCGCCAGGCCCCCCAATGCCGACAGCAACAGCGGCGAGCGTAACACGCCGATCAGCACCCGTCCGGCAACGGCGACGGGGCCGAGCCGCGTGCTCGCGTCGATCTCCAGGATCACCGTCGCCATGGCGATCACCACCACCCCGGTGATCACCGTGGTGATGATCCCTGGCAACAGCCCCGCCTCACCATAGATCAGCAGCACCAAGGGGATGCCCATGTAGCCGGTGTTCGAGAAGATGGCACAGATGGCGTTCATGCCGACGGGCCCCAGGCGCGACGAGAAGGCGAGCCGCGCCACCACCAGGGCGACGACGAAGGTCACCGTGAGCCCGCCGCCGAACGCCGCGAGAAAGGGCCAGTCGAACACCTCACCTAACTCGACGCGCGACAACGAGACGAAGAACAGCGCCGGCAACGCGACGAAATAGACGAAGCGGTTGAGGGCTTGACTGCTGGCCTCTCCGAGCAGCTTGGTCCGGCCGCTGAGGTAGCCGGCGAACATGATCCCGAAGACAGGAAGAACGACATCGAAAATGGCCTGCATGGCGGCGCCAGCATGCAAGCGACACGAACGGCTGTCGAGCGAAAAGCCCGACGGGTCTTTTCACCGTGCCGTCGAGCCCCTATATGCTTGCCTCGTGACAGCGACCGCATGCGCGGCCACCGCAGGAGAAAGGCGAGAGCCCGATGATCGATCACCAATCCGCCCTCATCTACACCATGGTCCTGGTCTCGGCCGCCGATCGTGAGATGACCGACGCCGAGCTAACGACCATCGGCGATAGCGTCAAGCATCTGCCGGTCTTTCGCGATTATGACCCGCGCAAGCTCGTAACGACGGCGGCGCAATGCGCGGAGATGCTGAACGAGGACGACGGCTTCGAAAAGGTCATCGGAGCGATCACGGAAAACCTGCCGGCGAAACTCGCCGAAACGGCCTATGCGCTGGCCTGTGATGTCGCGGCAGCCGACGGTGAGGTCAGTCAGGAGGAGATGGAGCTCCTGGCGGTGATCCGTCAACGGCTGTCGGTCGGGCGCCTGCCCGCCGCGGCAATCGAACGGGGCGCGCGCGCGCGTCATATGACGGCCTGAGAGCCGCCTCTCATCCTCATCGATGGATTTTGGCAGCAGTCTCCGGGGGCGGCTGCTAACCTTTTGTTTTAACTATCTTTTAAATTGAAACTGCGAGGCTGAGTCCGGCAATATGGGGTTCGGGGTGTGATTTTATCACCCTCACGGGAGGCGAACGACCGGAGGAACCCAATAAATGGCAATAAGCCAGCTCCAACTTCAACTCGATAACTACCGCCTGACGACGGCGGATATCCTCTACCACATGCCCGACCATCCGAGGCTGCTGCAAAGCTATCTGTGGCAGGACTATGACTTGGCGCCCCACTATCCGATCCTTCAGCGCTTTCTCGATTTTTGGGAGAGCAACCTGGACGGGCGGCTGCACTCGGTGCGAGTCGGCAGCTGCAAGCTGATCGGTCCCGCGGCCTCGCGCCATTGCCAGGCGGTCTATACGCTCCAATAGCCGCTGGGCGGGTTGGGTTCGACGCCGCTTTATCCTTGGCTTTGGTTGCGGCCGGCCTTTATTGTGCCGGCTCGACAAGCGAGAGCGAAGAGACGACAACGATGAGCATGGGCGCCGACGGAGGATCGTTCCGTCTTTCCAAACCCGAACCATACGACGGGCCGATCGCCATCTGGCTGCTGACGACCGCGGCGATGATCTTCATCATGGCCTTGATCGGGGCCATCACGCGCCTGACCGAGTCGGGCCTGTCGATCATGGAATGGGCCCCGATCTCAGGCGCTCTGCCGCCCTTCAGCACGGCCGAGTGGGAGCGCGTCTTCGCCATCTACAAAACCACGCCCGAATATCTCGAGGTCAACCGGGGCATGACCCTGGAAGAGTTCAAGTCGATCTACTGGTGGGAATACATCCATCGGCTCTGGGGCCGGCTCATCGGCCTGGTCTTCCTGGCCGGCTTCCTGTGGTTCATGATCAAAGGTCAGGTCAAGCCCGTTCTCAGGCCGCATCTCGTCGCCATGTTCGTCCTCGGAGCCCTGCAGGGGCTGCTCGGATGGATCATGGTGGAAAGCGGGTTCGCCGGGCGCACCGATGTCAGCCAGTACCGGCTGACCGCTCACCTGCTCGCCGCGCTGGTCATTTACGGCTACATCTTTTGGATCGCCGTGGGGCTCTTGCGCCCCCGGCCACGGCCATCGCCCGATCCGCGCTGGCCCGCTCTAAAAGGCCAGCTTACCGTATTCATCGCCTTGATCGTTTTGACCATCGCCTCGGGCGGTTTCGTCGCCGGCCTCGACGCGGGCTTCATCTACAACACCTTCCCGAAAATGGAAGGCGCTTGGGTCCCGGCCGACTATGGCGAGATCAGCCCCTTCTACGTCAACTTCTTCGAGAATATCGCTGCGGTCCAGTTCAACCATCGCCTCTTGGCATTGGTTACGCTCCTGGTCGCGCTCGTCATCTGGGCGTGGGGCCGGCGCCTATCCCTGTCGCCCGAGGCTCACCGCGGACTGGATCTGGTGGCATTGATCGCCCTGGTCCAGGCGGGGCTGGGCGTGGCGACGCTGCTGTATGTGGTGCCGATCCCGCTCGCCGTTCTGCATCAGGCCGGCGCCATCGCCTTGCTGACCGCGGTGCTGTGGGCCATCCGCCAGCTTCCGAACGCCGAGAGCGAGCCCATCTGATGCGGTCGCGCCCGACCCGCTTTCGCCGGGCCCGGCCATGAACGAGCCGGTGAGAGACAGCGACGAGGATCTTGCCATTCCCGATGCGCCCCTGCCGGTGTCGGTCCTGACCGGCTTCCTCGGCAGTGGCAAAACCACGCTGTTGCGCTATTTGCTGAGCCGCCCCGGCATGGCCAACACGGCGGTCATCGTCAATGAGTTCGGCGAGATCGGGCTCGATCACTTGTTGGTCGAGAAGATCGACGAGAACGCGGTGTTGCTGAACAGCGGCTGTCTGTGCTGCACCGTGCGGGGCGACTTGGTGGAAGCGCTGCGCCGCCTCTTCAAGCAGCGGGTGAAGCGCGAAATTCCGCCCTTCGAGCGCTTGGTGATCGAGACCACGGGCCTGGCCGACCCGGCCCCGGTCCTGCAGACCTTGATGACCGACCCCTTGGTCGCCAGCCGTTACCGGCTGGATGGGGTGGTGACAACGGTCGATGGCATTCTCGGGGAGAGCAGTCTCGATCGGCATCTGGAATCCCGCAAACAAGCGGCGGTGGCCGAGCGCATCGTCATCACCAAGACCGACCTGGCAGACCCCGCCGATATCGCCGCACTCAGTGCCCGGCTGCGGGCGCTCAATCCCGCGGCCTCCATTCTGGAGGCGGTCGAGGGCCGGATCGAGCCGGAGGCGCTGTTCGAGTCGGGGCTCTACAATCCCGAGACCGATGCGCTGGACGTCGAGCGCTGGCTGCACGAGGACGCCTACCAGGCCGACGACCATACGCACGCTCACCACGATCATGCCCACGACGTCAATCGGCATGGGGGCGGCATTCGCGCCTTTTGCCTGACATACGATAAGCCGCTCGATTGGGACCGCTTCAACTCATGGATTGAGATGCTGCTGACGCTCTATGGCGCCGGGCTGCTGCGGATCAAGGGCATCCTGAACGTCGCCGGCTTCGACCGACCACTGGTCATTCACGGGGTTCAGCACGTCTTTCACCCGCCGGCGCAGCTCGAGTGCTGGCCCGGTGACGACCGCAGATCGAAGATCGTCTTCATCACCCACGACCTGGAGGAGGCGATGTTCGCGGATACTTTGAAAGCCTTCAACGAGGACAGCGCCGACCCCTTGGCGCGGCGCGCCACCTAGTGTGGTGGTTTTGACGTTCCTCTCATGGTCGGGGCTGGCGCGGGAAGGAACGTCAAAACCATAACCCACACGAGACGCTTAGGTTTGCTAGTGTCCTTATCGAATCAGAAGTTCGTCCCGCGTGTGCCACAAATGACGCGAACTTCTGATTCGGGACACTAGACGATGGTACTTGGGGAAAGGAACGAGACATGAAAGCTGACGATCTGCGCGAGATGCAAGCACCCTTCAAGGAGCGCTATCGCGAGGAGCCCCAATCAGCCCTGATCACGCTCCATGCGGAAGGCGACATCGGCGGCGAGGGCATCGCCTGCCGGGTCGACACCGGCCGCGCCCTGGTCGAGGCCGGCCTCCATCCGGCGACCGGCGGCAGCGGGATGCAGGCCTGTAGTGGCGATATGTTGCTGGAGGCGCTGGCCGCCTGCGCCGGCGTGACCCTGAAGGCGGTGGCGACCGCGCTGGAGGTTCCGATCGCGGGTGGCAAGGTCAAGGCCGAGGGCGATCTCGACTTCCGCGGCACGCTGGGGGTCGACCGCGAGGCGCCGGTGGGATTTCGCGATATCCGGCTCCACTTCGAGCTCGATGCGCCCGAGGCGACGGAAGAGCAGATCGCCAGCCTCATGAAGCTGACCGAGCGCTACTGCGTGGTTTTCCAGACCCTGCGCTCGCAGCCACCGGTCGCGCTCTCCGTGGGCCGCTGAGAGGAAGTCACTAGCGTCACCTAGGTATCGGGATCGAGGACGATGACGAGGTCGTGCGCCTCGACCCGGTGGCCAGCCTCGACGGCCACCTCCTCGACCGTCGCCGCGGCCTCGGCATAGACCGCGGTCTCCATCTTCATCGCCTCGATGGTGAAGAGCCGCTCGCCGCGTTCGACCCGCTGGCCGGCTTGCACGGCGACACCAATGATCAAGCCGGGCATCGGCGCTCCGACCTGCCCCGGGTCGCCGTCGTCGGCCTTGCGGTGCGCCCGGCCCGCCGCCGCCAAAGAGGCGTCGGTGACGCGCACGGTGCGCGGCTGGCCATTGAGCTCGAAGAAGACCGTACGGTGCCCGTCGTCGTCGGGCTCGCTGACGGCGCGGAAACTCACGACCATTGTCTTGCCGCGCTCGAGATCGATGGCGAACTCGACGTCGGGCTCCGGGCCATAGAAGAACACCGGGGTCGGTAGATTGGCAACATCGGCGTGCGCGCGCCGATGTTTGGCGTAGTCGACGAAGACCTCCGGATACATGAGGTAGGAAGCAAGCTCCCGGTCGCTGATCTGGCGGCGCACCTTTCGCTCGGCCTCCACGCGTTCGGCGGCCAGGTCGGCGGGCGGGAGGACCGCGCCGGGCCGCACTGTCAGCGGTTCTTCGCCCTTCAGGACCTTTTGCTGAAGCGCCGCCGGAAAGCCGCCCCAGGGTTGGCCCAGCTCACCGCGGAAAAAATGCACGACCGAGGCCGGGAAGTTCACGTCCTTGTCCGGGTCCAGAATCTGCTCGGCGGTCAGACCGCTGGAGGCCATCATCAAGGCCATGTCGCCCACC
>JBFELD010000065.1:0-9214 GCA_041552375.1 Kiloniellaceae bacterium
AAGCTCCCACTGAGGCTCCGGGTGCTGGTCCCGGCGGTCGAAAATGCCATCTCCGGTGACGCCTTTCGGCCTCTGGACGTGTTGACATCCCGCAAGGGCCTCAGCGTCGAGATCGGCAATACCGATGCGGAAGGACGGCTGGTTCTGGCCGACGCGCTCGCCGAGGCCTCGCGCGAGAAACCGGCTCTCATCCTCGACTTCGCGACCCTGACCGGAGCGGCCCGCATCGCCTTGGGCACTGATCTGCCGGCGCTCTTCTGCAATCGGGATGATCTAGCCGCTCGCCTGGAGGCCCACGGGCGCGAGGTCTGTGATCCGCTCTGGCGAATGCCGCTGCACAAGCCCTACCGGCGCCTCCTCGACAGCAAGGTCGCGGATATCAACAACATCTCCAACGGCCCCTTCGGTGGCGCCATTACCGCCGCCTTGTTTCTCCAGGAATTCGTCGCGCCCGAGATCCCATGGGCGCACATCGACCTGATGGCCTGGAACAGCACCGCGCGCCCCGGCCGGCCGGAGGGTGGCATGGACTTGGGTCTTCGCGCCGTCTATGCCTTGCTGCGCGAGATAGCAAAGCGGCCCGCGCGGACCAAGGGTGGTTAGCGCGGTTGAGAGAACGAAGGTCAATGTCTGTTGGAGCGGACCGTCATGCGTATGTTGGTGTTGGTAATCGTCGTGATCGCGGCGGGAGTGGTGGCGACCTTCGCCCGCTATGGAAGCCTTCATCCTTGTGACTGGCTGTTGCACGACATGACGGTGGCATCCGACATGCCCGAGATCTGGGTCGAGACCCGCATTCGCGCGCGTTTTTTCCTCGATGGTGTAACCGAACCCGGCGCCGTCGATTGCCTGGAGGGCTGGTGGACCTTCCGCATCGAGGAAATCGAGAAACTCGAGGCAACCGAGTAGGCCAACAGGGGCCTAATACCCCCTCTCGCGGTCAACCAGGCCCTCGAGCTGCTCGCCGGCGGCAAAGCGTCGGATGGCCTCGATCACCTGCTGGGCGGCGGTCTCGAAGACGATCATACTGGCGATGTGAGGCGTCATCTGGATGCGCGGGTGGCGCCACAGGGGGCTGCGCGGGCCGGGCGGCTCGGTCTCGAAGACGTCGAGCGTGGCCTCCTTGACCTGCCCCGAGTCGATCGCCGCCAGCAGATCCTTTTCCTTCAACAGCCCGCCGCGCCCGGCGTTGATCACCGCAGCGCCCGGCGGCAAGGCGGCGAAGGCCTCTGCATCGAGGATATGAGTGGTCTCATCGGTCAAGGGAAGCAGGCACACCAGGATATCGGTCTCCGAGAGAAACGCCGCCAGGCTTGCGGGCCCGTGAAAGCAGGTCACGCCGGGGATATCTTTCGGGCTTCGGCTCCAGCCACGCAGGCCAAAGCCGAAGGGTTTCAGGCGATCGAGCGCCGCGCGGCCCAGCACGCCCAATCCCATGATGCCGACGCTGCGTTTTTCAGGTGGGACTTGAACGATCATGTCCCAGCGCTTGTCCTTGCGCATCTCGGCATAGTCGAGCATGAAGCGGTGGTGCGATAGCACGGCCCAGATCACGTACTCGGCCATGCCGGTGGTGAGCCCCGGCTCGACCATGCGCAGGATCGGAATCTCGGCCGGAAGCTCCGGATCGTTCAAAAGATGATCGACACCGGCACCAATGGAGATCACCAGCTTCAAGCGCCGATAGCGCGCCAGCTCGCCTGCCGGCGGCGCCCAGACGAGTGCGGCCTCGACCGCCGCCGGATCGCCCTCGTAAGGCCAATCGAGGATCTTCAGGTTCTGGTCGGCCGCGGTCAGGGCCGCGTGCCAAACCTCGTATTGATCGGGAAACTCGGGCTTGAGGAGAAGAGCCATGGGACATCCTTAGAACTAGGATTGAGCCGGCCGAGGCCGCACACATTATTGGGACTGATCTAAGTAGCGACGACGCCGGTTTCGACGGCCTCCAGCTCGAAGGCCGCCTTCATCAGGGCCTGGGTATAGGCATCGGCCGGTTGCTCGAAAATCTGTTCCGCCGTGCCCTGTTCGACGACCTGGCCGTCGCGCATGACGATCACCTCGGAGGCCAAGGCACGTACGACCTTGAGATCGTGGCTGATGAACATATAGGCCAGGTTGTGGCGCTCTTGCAGCGCGCGTAGCAGGTCGACGATCTGCGCTTGCACCGACATGTCGAGGGCCGAGGTCGGCTCGTCCAGCACCAGGAATTTTGGCTTCAAAACCATGGCGCGGGCGATCGCGATGCGCTGGCGCTGACCGCCGGAGAATTCGTGCGGATAGCGGTGGCGCGCCGCCGGGTCGAGGCCCACTTCCTCCAGCGCATCGGCGATCAGGGCCTCGCGTTCGTCCCTGTTGCCGCCCAGCCCGTGGACCTTCAGGCCCTCCTCGACGATCTGGCTGATCGACAGGCGCGGACTGAGCGAGCCATAGGGGTCCTGGAAGACTACCTGCATCTCGCGCCGCAGGGGCCGCAGCTGCTTGGACTTCAAGCCCTGGATCACCGCGCCGCGAAAGCGGATCGGCCCCTCCGAGGACAGCAGACGCAAGAGCGCCAAGCCCAAGGTCGTCTTGCCGGAGCCCGATTCGCCCACCACACCCACGGTGTGGCCCTCGCGCACGCTGATCGAGATGCCGTCGACCGCCCGCACGTGGTCGACCGTGCGCTTCAGGACACCCTTCTTGATCGGAAAATAAACCTTGACCGCCTCCCCCTCCATGACCACCGGAGCGCCGGGGGAAGGCGCCAGGGGCTCGCCCTTGGGCTCGGCCGCCAAAAGACGCCGGGTATAGGGATGGGCCGGCTGCTCGAAGATCGCCTCGGTCTCGCTATATTCGACGATCTCCCCACCGGTCATCACGGCGACGCGGTCGGCCATCTTGCGCACGATACCGAGGTCATGGGTGATCAGCAGCATAGCCATGCCGAGCTCGGCCTGCAGATCCTTCAAAAGCTTCAGGATCTGAGCCTGAATGGTCACGTCAAGCGCCGTCGTCGGCTCGTCGGCGATCAGCAGGTCCGGATCGTTGGCCAGCGCCATGGCGATCATGACCCGCTGGCGTTGACCGCCGGACAGCTCGTGCGGATAGGCGGCGAGGCGCCGGGCGGCCTCCTTGATACCGACCATCTTCAACAGCTCGAGCGCCCGCGTGCGCGCCGCCTCCCGGGTCATTCCCTTATGTAGAATGAGGGTCTCGCAGACCTGCTTCTCCACGCTGTGGAGCGGGTTCAGGGAAGTCATCGGCTCTTGGAAGATCATGGAAATGCGGTCGCCGCGGATCTCCCGGAGGGTCGGCTTATCAGCGCCGATCAGCTGCTGGCCGCGAAAGCGGATCGAGCTTGCCGGTGTGTGCCGCGCAACGGGATAGGGCAGCAGTTGCAGGACCGAGAGCGCGCTCACCGATTTGCCCGACCCACTCTCGCCGACGAGGCCCAGGGTTTCGCCCTTTTCGATCTCGAAGGAGGCACCCTTGACCGCCGCGACATCGCCCGAGGCCATGCGGAAGGTCACGCCGAGATCGCGCACTTCGAGCAGCCGGGTCACGGTCTGGCCTCCGATGCCTGGGATGTGGCGCCCCCGGTCGGCTCGGGCGCCGGCGGCGCGGCGAAGAGCTTGCGCGGATCGAAGGCATCGCGCACCGCCTCCCCGGCGAAGACGAGAAGGCTCAGCATTACGGCCAGTGAGAAAAAGCCGGTCAGCCCCAACCACGGCGCCTGCAGGTTGGCCTTGCCCTGGGCCAAAAGCTCGCCCAACGAGGCCGAGCCCGGCGGCAGGCCGAAGCCCAGGAAATCGAGGCTGGTGAGCGTCGTGATCGAACCCGTGAGCGTAAAGGGCAGGAAGGTGATGGTCGCCACCATGGCGTTGGGCAGCACATGGCGAAACATGATCACCGGATTGGCAACACCCAGTGCCCGCGCCGCGCGAACGTAATCGAAGTTGCGGACTTTCAGGAACTCCGCGCGCACGACACCGACGAAACCCATCCAGGAAAACAGCAGCATGATCCCCAGAAGCCACCAGAAATTGGGCTCCACCACACTGGCCAGAATGATAAGCAGGAACAGCACCGGTAAACCGGCCCAGATCTCGATGAAACGCTGGAAGATCAGATCCAGCCAGCCGCCGAAATAGCCCTGCACGGCCCCGGCCGAGACGCCGATGACGGCACTGACCGCCGTCAGCGCCAGTCCGAACAAAACCGAGATACGAAAGCCGTAAACCAACCGTGCCACCACGTCGCGCGCCTGATCGTCGGTGCCCAGCCAGTGCGCGGCATCGGGCGGCGAGGGCGCCGGCTCCGGCAGGTCCCAAGCGACGGTGCGGTGGTTGAAGCGCACCGGCGGCCAGAGCATCCAGCCCTTGGCCTTGATCAGCTCCTGCACGACGGGATCCTTGTAGTCGGCCGTTGTCTCGAAGGCCCCACCGAACGTGGTCTCGGGATAATCCTTCAGGATCGGCAAGTAGAAGCCGCTGTCGTAGGCGACGAGAAAGGGCCGGTCGTTGGCCAGGCATTCGGCGAAGAGGGTCGCCAGGAACAGGCCGAGGAAGATCCATAGTGACCAGAAGCCGCGCCTATTGGCGCGGAAATTGTGCAACCGCCGGCGGGTCAGCGGCGAGATGCGAAGACCGAGGAAGCGGTCTTGTGTCGGCACGCCGCTCATCTCACGTCTCCCGCGCCTCGAAATCGATCCGCGGATCGATCACCGTGTACATGATGTCGCCCGCCAACTGCATCACCAACCCCAGCAGCGAGAAGAAATAGAGCGAGGCGAACATGATCGGGTAGTCGCGTCCGACCACGGCCTCGAACCCCAGAAGGCCCAGCCCATCGAGGGAGAATATCACCTCGATCAGAACCGAGGAGCCGAACAGCACGGAGATGAAGGCCGCGGGGAAGCCGGCAATGACGATCAACATGGCGTTGCGAAAGACATGACCATAGAGCACCCGGCCTTCGGTCAAGCCCTTGGCCCGCGCGGTGATCACGTATTGCTGGCCGATCTGATCGAGAAAAGAGTTCTTGGTCAGCATGGTCAAAGCGGCAAAACCGCCGATCACCATGGCGAAGATGGGAAGCGTGATGTGCCAGAAGTAATCGAGGATCCTCTGCGGCCAAGCCAGCTCTTCCCAGTTGTCGGAGACCAGTCCGCGCAAGGGAAACCAATCGAGATAGGTGCCGCCAGCGAAGATAATGACCAGAAGGATGGCGAAGAGGAAGTTGGGGATGGCGAAACCGACGATGACGGCGCCGCTGGTCCAGATATCGAAGCGAGAGCCGTCGCGCACCGCCTTGGCGATGCCCAGCGGGATAGAGATCAGATAGACCAGCAAAGTGGTCCACAAGCCCAGCGAGATGGAGACCGGCATCTTGTCGAGCACTAGGTCGATCACCCGCTGGTCGCGGTAGTAGCTCTCGCCGAAATCAAAGACGACGTAGTTGGAGAGCATCATGAAGAAGCGCTCGTGTGCCGGCTTGTCGAAGCCGTAGAGCTGTTCGATCTCGGCAATGAACTCGGGGTCCAGCCCCTGGGCGCCCCTATATTTCGAGGTGACGCCACCACCTTGCGCCCCGCCATCGGTAGCCGTCTGCTGCGTGACCTCTCCTGTACCGCTCTGGGTCACCCGCTCCAGGACATCCGCGCCCTCCCCGGTGATCTGGCCGATCAACTGCTCGACCGGGCCGCCGGGTGCTGCCTGAATGACGATGAAGTTGATCAACATGATCCCGAAGAGGGTGGGGATGATCAGGAAGAGCCGTCTGATGATGTAAGCCAGCATCCGCGCCTCCTCCTCAGGCCGGCGTGCCGCGGCGTAGCCGCCGCAGCCCCAGGAAAGCCGCCAGCAACAAGCCGGCGATCAATAAGCTCATGATCAGCTCGCGCCCGCTCCCACCACCGCTATCGGGCAGCTCGGCGCTGAAGCTCGATCGGGCCTCGGCCAGCGCCGCCGCCTTGACCTCGTCGAACCACCAAAAAGTCGGTGAGGTGCCGAGGATAGGGGGGGTCTCGGGCCGGCCGAACTTATCCCAGTGAAGTATCCGATCGACCCGTATGTGCCAGTTCGGAATGACGAAGTGGTGCCACAGCAGAGCCCGATCAAGCGCACGCGTACGGGCGATCAGGCTCTCCCGGCTCGGTGCGGCGATGATCAGCTCGACCAGCTCGTCGATCATCGGGTCCTTGATACCGACGAGATTTCGGCTGCCGTGAACATCTGCCGATTGCGAGCTCCAATAGCTGCGCTGTTCGTTGCCCGGGGAGTTGGACTGCCCCCAACCGCTGATCACCATGTCGAAATCGAAAGCGCGAATGCGGTTGATATATTGTGCAGGATCGACCAAACGTACGCGTACGTCGATGCCAAGTCTCGTCAGGTTGCGCTTGAAGGGAAGGACGATACGCTCGAACTGCTTCGACACCAACAGAATCTCGAAGCGCATCTGCCGGCCCGTCGCCGCGTCGACCAAAACCATGTCTTTGACGATCCAGCCCGCCTCGGCGAGCAGCGCGAAAGCGCGCTCCAGGTTGGCCCGGGGCCAGCCCGAGCCGTCGGTCGCCGGCGCCGCGTAGGCCGTGGTGAAGACCTCCGGCGGCAGGGCGGACCGGTAACGCTCGAGAATTTCCAGCTCCTCGCCTTGCGGCAGACCTTCGGCCGCCAGCTCGGAATTGGAAAAGTAGCTTTCGGTGCGTGTGTACTGGCCGTTGAAGAGGTTTTTGTTGGTCCACTCGAAATCGAAGGCATAGGCCAAGGCTTGGCGCACATTGGGGTCCGCGAAAACCGCCCGGCGGGTGTTCATGATGAAGGCCTGCATGCCCGAGGTGCGCTGGTGGGTGATCGCCTCTTTTTTCAGCAAGCCGTTGCGCACGGCCGGAACGTCGTAGTCGACCGCCCAGGCCTTGGCCTGGTTCTCGTTCCGATAATCGATCTGGCCGGCCTTCAGGGCTTCGCGGATGATGGTTGCGTCGCGATAGTACTCGTAATGGAGGAGATCGAAGTTGTAATGGCCGCGGTTGACCGGCAGATCGCGTCCCCAATAATCGGGCACCCGCTCCCAGGTGATGTCGCGGCCGGGCTCGAAGCTCTTGATGCGGTAGGGGCCGCTGCCGAGGGGGGGCTCGAGCGTCGTCTCGCCGAAGTCGCGACCCTCCCAATAGTGCTTGGGCAGGATCGGGATCTGCCCGGCAATGAGCGGCAGCTCGCGGTTCTCGCCCTCGGCGAAGGTCATCTTGACCCGTCGCTCATCCAGCTTTTCCACCGCCAATATGTCGTTGTAATAGAAGCGGAATTGGGGATGTCCCTTTTCCTTCAAGAGGTCGAGCGAGAAGATGACGTCCTCGGGCGTGATCGGCTTGCCGTCATGCCAGCGCGCCTCGGGCCTGAGCGTGAAGATGACCCAGGACCGGTCCTCGGGCCACTCGAGCGACTGGGCGATCAGACCGTATTCGGTGAAGGCCTCATCACGGCTGGACGTGAGCAGGGTCTCGTACAAAAAGCTCAACCCCGCCGCCGGCGTTCCCTTGGGAATGTATGGATTGAAGCTGTCGAACGCACCTCGCTCGCCAAAGCGGATCTCGCCCCCCTTGGGCGCGTCGGGGTCAACGTAGTCGAAGTGCTGGAAATCGGCGCCGTACTTGGGCTGCCCGTGCATGGCGATCGCGTGGGATGTGAACGCGGGCGAGCCGAGCGGCGCCGCCTCGACCACGGTCAGTGGAACCGCAGGCGCCTCCTCCGCCGGAACCGCCTCGGCCCGAACAGCCAAGGCCGCGACCACGACCATGCAACCGATGATAAGGGAGCGAGCGGACATGAACCCGAAAGTGCCTTCGTCAAGGATAACTGTAAAGACGGTTAAGGACCTTGCAGCAGTGCCAGAGCTTGCCGGTGGCAATCCGGGTCGCCGGCTGCGATCACCTTGGGCCCGGAGTCGAGGCCAAGCGGCCGGCCGTCCCAATCGGTGATGACACCCCCAGCTTCGCTTATGATCGCCACGTGCGACAAGTAGTCGTAGATCTCCATGTCGGCCTCGACCGCCAGGTCCGCATGGCCGCTAGCCAATAAACCGTAGGCATAGCACTCACCGCCATAGAGCGGGAAGGCGACAGCGCTCGCCAAGCGGTCGAAAGCGTCGGCGTCGGCACCCTGAAACATTTGCGGGGAGGTCGTGTAGAGAGCCGCGCCGGTGATATCCGCGCAGGGGCGGCACCGGACCGGCCGGCGGTGCCCCGCGCTGACATGAAAGGCGCCCCGTCCCGCGGCACCCAGCCAACGCTCGCCCAAAGCCGGAAAGTCGATGAGACCGAGGATCGGACGCCCGTCACGGACGAGCGCGATCAGCGTGCCGAACAGCGGATTGCCGGTGATGAACTTCTTGGTCCCATCGATCGGATCGAGGACCCAGACGTGGCTGGCGCCCGGGCGGTCGGCCCCCTCTTCCTCGCCGATCACGCCGTGGTTGGGATGGGTCTCGGCGATCAGGGCGCGTAGCCGGGACTCGGTTTCCCGGTCCGCGCGGGTCACGGGCGAGGCATCGCTCTTGTAATCGACGCGCGGGTCGGCCCGAAAGTAGTCCAGAGTGATCCCCCGCGCGGCGTCAGCCAAGGCGCCGGCGAGGGCGAGGAAGCTTTCAGGACAAGTGCCGGTCATCGGCGACGCGTGGCGCTGTGCCGGGCACCCGTCTCAAGGCAGAGGGGCCGGCGAGCCGCTCAAGCTCCTGAGATAAGCGATCAACGCAGCCCTTTGCTCAGGCTTCTTGACGCCGGCGAAGCTCATCTTGGTGCCCGGTGCCCAACCCTTCGGGTTCTCGAGGTACGCGTCCAAGGCCTCGTAGGTCCAGGCCTCCCCGGAGCGTGAGGACAGGGCATCGGAGAACTTGTACCCCTCCCTACCCGCGATAGGCTTCGCCACGACATCCCAGAGGTTGGGGCCGATCTTGTTGGGCCCCCCTTCATCGAAGGAATGGCAAGCCTTGCACTTCTTGGCCACCTTCTCACCCGCGGCCGGATCGGCGGCGGCGAGCAGACCCAGAACGCCACCCGCGGCCGGTGCCATGGCTTCTTGCGCCGCCTCGGCCGGAGCTTCCTCGGCCGGTACCTCTTCCTCAGCGGGGGCTTCCTCAGCAGCAGCTTCCTCGGCCGGCGCCTCTTCCTCAGCGGGGGCTTCCTCAGCAGCAGCTTCCTCGGCCTGGCCTTCGTCACCCGCGCCCTCGCCCGGCGCCG
>JBFELD010000066.1:0-9185 GCA_041552375.1 Kiloniellaceae bacterium
AACCCGTGCAATCCCTGCGCGGCGGCCTGCAACCCGTGCAATCCCTGTGCGGCGGCCTGTAACCCGTGCAATCCCTGCGCGGCGGCCTGCAATCCCTGCAATCCCTGCGCTGCGGCATGCAATCCGTGCAATCCTTGCGGCACGTCGAACTGATCTGAGGTGCTTAACCCGCCGGCGGTCGGCCATAGGGGTCGGCGCCGGCGGGTACTCTGAAATCAGTGTCAGGGTCGACCCGCGTGGGTCACCTGGGGGCCGGTTTTAGGATCGGCTCATTGGCTACAATTTAAGATTGTCGGAAACGCCGTGGAGAGAAGAAACATGCGCGCAACCATGCTTCTTGCGAGCGCCTCGCTCGCAGCTTGGATCTTCGGCGCGTCATCGGCTGTGGCCGCGGGCCAGCGGATCCAGCTTACCGGAGAGCTTGTCGATACCTGGTGCTACATTTCGGAGATCATGGGTGGATCGGAGGCGGTGCTCGGGTCAGCCCATCATCAGTGTGCGGTGTGGTGCGCCGCCGGAGGTATTCCGGTCGGCCTTCTGAGCGAGGCCGGAGATTTGTACATGGTCTTGAAGCTTGGCGGCGACGATACGAGCAATGCCAACCCGCGCATCCTCGAAATCCAGTCGAGCCAGGTCACCGTCGACGGTGAGCTGCACGAGCGTGACGGCATCAGATACTTGCTGATCGACGAGATCCTCAACAACGATGGCATCGTCAATCGCTCGCACGAGGATTTCGGTGTCATCCCGGCCTTCGGAGTGCCCCAGCAATGAGGAAATGGCTGCTCATCATTGCCGGCGTCTTGTTGCCGGCGCACATCGCCAGCGTCGATGCGGCGCAGAGCTGGAACGTGACCGGCGAGGAAGAGGCGCGGTTCGATGCCAAGGTGGTTGATGTCCTCTGTGAGCTGACGGGTGATTGCCCCGCCGATTGTGGTGCCGGACGCCGGCAGCTCGGTCTCTTGGATGACGACGGGACGTTGATTCTTGCGACCAAGAACTTCGCACCTTTCGCCGGCGCGACCGACGAGCTGATCGAGTTTTGCCAGCAGCGCGTCACCGTCGACGGCCTGTTCACCTCAAATCGAGGCGCGCGGATCTTTGCCGTGCAGTTTGTGCGGCCGGAGGGCGGCGACTGGCGCCGCACCAACCGCTTCCTCAACAAGTGGGCCGAGACCAACGGCGTCGACCCCGCCGGCAAGGCAAAAAATACCTGGTTCAAGCGCGATCCGCGGGTCAAGGAGATCATCGAACGGGACGGTTTCCTTGGTCTCGGTCCGGAAGAGGACAAAAAGTTCCTTGCAGACTATTGATCCGCTTGCCCGGCGCGTCGCGGTGGGCCTGCTGACCGGCGCCCTGATGTTGGTTCCGTCGGCCTCGCTTTGGGCGCACGGCAACGAGACGCACGACACGCCGCCGGCGCTCGTGGATGATGGGTCGGCGGCCGTCGAGAACCAGACGGCGCTGACACCTTTTCCCGTTGCCCTGGGTGGGCCCTTCGCGTTAACCGACCACACCGGGGCCCGCCGCGCCTCGGCTGATTTCGAGGGCCGGTTCCCAATCATCTTCTTTGGCTACGCCCGGTGCGAGAGCATTTGCCCGGTGGCGCTAAAGCACATGGTCGACGCGCTGGATATCTTGGGGATGGAGGGCGAGCGGCTCGTCCCCCTATTGATCACCATCGATCCTGAAAACGAGACGCCCGAGGTTTTAGCCGAGGAGGTGCCCAAGCTGCATCCACGGCTAATCGGGTTGACCGGAAGTCCCGAGGAGATCGCGGCGGTCCGGGCGTCCTTTCGCGTCGATGTGGAGCGGGTCGGGACCGGCCTCAAGGGCAATCCGGTTTTCGCGCACGGCTCGTTCATCTATCTTATGGGACCGGACGGGTCTTTCCTGACCCTTTTCCCGCCGATCCTGAACGGCGAGGTCTTGGCGGAAAAACTGCGGGCTTATCTCCTCTGAAGGAGGACGCGATGTTGATCAAAATCAGGCGTTCCTGGGAACTACCGGAGCGCGAGGCAACACCGGAGTCGGTCTGGATGGATCGCCGCCGTCTCATGCGCATGGTCGCGGCCGGGCCAATTCTGGCGGCGGGCGTGCCGGCGCTGCTGACGGGCTGCGACGATGGCGGACCGGCGGCGGCGGTCGCCGAGGAGGAGCCCGCGGTCCCGCCCGAGGCGCTCAACCTGGACGATCCCTCGGCCGACCTCTACCCAGTCGCCGCCAATTCAGACTATGTGCTCGACCGTCCGGTGACGGCCGAGCGCTGGGCGGTCACCTATAACAATTTTTACGAGTTCGGATCTTCGAAGAACGTTTGGCAAAAGGCCCAGGCACTACCATTGCGTCCCTGGACGGTGCGCATCGAGGGATTAGTCGAGAAACCCTTCGACATCGGCATCGACGACCTGCTGCGTAAGATGCCCTTGGAGGAGAGGCTCTATCGTCACCGCTGCGTCGAGGCCTGGTCGATGGCGGTCCCCTGGAGCGGATTTCCGCTGCGCGCCCTGGTCGAGCTCGCCGCCCCCCTGTCATCGGCCAAGTACGTCAAGATGGTCACCTTCGAGGATAGCGAGATCGCCGGCGGCCAGCGGGCGGTCTGGTATCCGTGGCCCTATGTGGAGGGCTTGACCATAGAGGAGGCGACGCACGAGTTGGCCTTCATCGCCACGGGCCTCTATGGAAAGCCCATGCCCAAGCAGAACGGCGCGCCCTTGCGCCTGGCGGTTCCCTGGAAGTACGGCTTCAAGTCGATCAAGTCGATCGTGCTGTTCGAGTTCACCGACCAGCGCCCGAAATCCTTTTGGGAGGAAATACAGGGAAGCGAGTATGGCTTTTGGGCCAACGTCAATCCGGAGGTTCCCCACCCACGCTGGTCACAGGCCAGCGAGCGTGTGCTGGGGACCGACGAGAGGGTCGCGACCTTGCTCTACAACGGCTACGCCGAGGAGGTCGCTCCCCTTTACGCCGGCCTGGATGCCAGCGAGCGGCTGTTCATGTAGCCCGGCCTAACCCGGAACATGGGCCAACACCTCGGCCGGCACGACGGGCATCGTTCCCTCCGCGCCGGGCGGAAGCCAGTGGAACTTCAGGGTCGAGGTATTCTTGCGCTCGAAATACCAGATGATGATGGGGTGCCAGCCGGGTTCCTTGACGATGACCGCGCCGATATCGGAAAAGCGGTCGGCGTGGACGTCCGGATCCTGGACCACCTGGTAGCCGTCGATCTCCAACCGCACGCCGTCGTTGGACTCGAAGGCGAAGGAGTAGGCGCCCGGCTGGTCGAGCTTGATATAACCCGTCATCTTCGCGCCCACGCCGTCGCTCATCCCGCTGGTCAGGACATTACCCTGGCCGACCCGCGAGTTCAGCTCGAGGACCGGCTCTCCCGGCTTGCCTTGCTTATAGTCCTCCCACTCGACCAGTTCGCGGATATGGCGAAAGAAGTGGGAAAAGTAAACCACCGCCAATCCTGGCTTCAACTGGTCTTCGGCCGGCTGTGGCGTGGCCGGGTTCACGTTCTGCGCGGCGGCGCTTCCGGCGCCGAGAGCACATGCCGCCGCGAGGCTGAAAAACACAATCCCTAGTCCCTTTCCGATCCGTCCGATTGGCATCGCGATCCCCATTTTTAAGCGGTCCGGTGACGTTGGTGTCCACCCGTTCATCTAGCAGGTCCTCGGAGCCGGGGCGATATTTTCGACCGGCGGCTCTCCGTGACCGGTGACATGTTACCAAAAACTTACGAAAAGGTATGGTAGCGTCGATTCGACCGATTCGAAACACGAGGGCCGTTCGTGGGATTTTGCCGCTTTGCCATCGTCCTGTTGGCCGCTTGCTCCCTCTTTGCCGGGCATGCCGTTCGAGCTGACGCGCCGTCTTCCGCCGAGGCGCCGAGCTGGCCCGTCTTCGCCGAAATCCACATTCTCCACGACCGCGTGCAGGTTCTCCTGGAATTGGATCCCGCGGCGTTGAGCGCAATCGACCCGTCCCTCAGCCTCGGCCCTGGCGCGATGAGCGATATCCTGGGAGAGGTATTGGAGATCCGAGACGGCATGGGGCGCGTGCTCTCCGCACGGGTCCGCCCGTTGGACCCGCGCCGGCAAGCGCAGGCAAAGCCACAGGCCGCCCGTCTTCTGCGAACAGCCGGAGGGTCACTGACGACACCTGAGCCGGTGGCGGATGGGACGATCGTTCGCGCCGAGATCGATTATCCCTTCGACGACATCAGGCCTGAACGGCTGGTGCTCGCTCCGCCGCTGGACCCTCTCGGCCGGGCCCGACTTCCCATGGGGTTCCTGGTCTATCACCAGACAGTGCCGGTGACGGAGGTTCGGCGACTGCCCGGCGAGGTCCGCTTGGCGCTCAGTTGGGTCGATCCCTGGCGCAGCCGCTTCACCTTGCCGGAGCTGGCGCGGGACCGTGATGATGTTCTCAGCCACTTTCTTTACGTCGAGCGCGAGGAGCTGCGGCACGAAATCCTCGTTCGGCTGAATACCTTGTCCGAATGGACCGATCTTGGCCTTGCCGATCCGCGGCTGGTCTATGCGGAGGAGGTGGAGGTGTTGAGGGAGCGGGTCGCCGCCTTCTTCGCGGCGCGCAATCCTCTGTTCGCCGACGGCCGGCGCCTTCGCCCCGACGCCGTAGAGACCCACATCGTGCGTCTCATCCCTGGCGGCGTGCAGCTGATGGAGGTGGCCGAGCGCGTCGAGGCGGCGCCGACCGTTCTGGGCGTGATCCTCTCCTATCCCATTGAGACGGTTCCCGAGAAGGTCACCGTTCAGTGGCAGCTCTTCTCTGAGTTGATTCGTGAGGTGCCCGCCGTCACGAT
This sequence comes from Kiloniellaceae bacterium, assembly GCA_041552375.1. Lineage (GTDB taxonomy): Bacteria > Pseudomonadota > Alphaproteobacteria > Kiloniellales > Kiloniellaceae > JAJFGK01. Next base: position 4,829 of record JBFELD010000066.1, read on the forward strand.
CGATCCCACGGGCTCTCATGCCGTCCTCCAGAGCGTCGATGCGCCGGTCATGGAGTGGCGCGGGTCGCCCTCGGGTTTCGGCGCCGACCCGATCGAGCCGGTGGCGATGAGCGATGATCGGCGGCTTGGGGTTCCCGTCTTCAGCGCGGTGTTGGTCGTGCTTAGTTTGGTATGCGTGACGCTCGCCATGTGGTCCAGAGCGCAGCCGCGCTGGCGCTTGCTGGCCATGGCGGCGGGGTGGATGGCAGCCGCCGTCCTGCTCGATCGTGTTGGTGTTGTCGAGGTTGTCAATCCGATCGCCGGGCTGCCGGATGACCAGAGGGCGGAGGCGATCGTCACGCAACTCGTCGGCAATCTTCATCATGCGGCCGCGGCGACCGACGAGGCCACGCGCACGCGGGCCCTTGCGGTCAGCGCCGGTGGCGAAGGCCTTTCCCGGGTGTCGGCCGAGGTCGGGCGAGCCCTGACCTTGAGTGTGCAGGGCGGCTTGCCGGCGCGGATCGTGCAGGTGGACAATCTGGTGATCGAGGCCAGAGGCGGGGGTTGGCTAGGGTCGGCTTTCAGCGTGCGGGCGAGCTGGCGCGCCTTGGGAAGCGCTGCCCATTGGGGCGACGATCACACGACGCCGCGGATGCGTTTCGATGCGGAGATAGGGTTGGCGTTGATCGACGGGGCGTGGAAGGTGACCTCATTGCGGGTGCGCGACGCCGGATCCGAAAGCTGATCGTCCCTCCGCACGCGAGACGCGAAAGCTGACGACGGTGGGGCATTCGGCCCACCAGACGGGACAGGGGCTGCGAAACTTTAGCCCGGGTTGGCTTCTCTCAAGATCCAGTCCCGAAATTCCTCGTGCCCCGGGAGCCCCGGGTTGCTCAGCGCGCCCTTCGGGTAAGCGAGGTAGTAGCCATAGGTGCTCAATTCGACGGTCGAGATTCGATGCAATTGTCCCGCCGCGAGTTCAGGGGCCACCAGATCGTCATAAAGAGCCACGCCCTGGCCATCGATTACCGCCTGCACCCGAACATTGGGATCGGGTATGACGAGACCGTCCCGCGACGGTCGATAAGGCAACCCGGCGACCTCATGCCAGTCCTGCCAGGCGGCGCTGCCGTCGCGGTCATGGAGTAACGGCAAATCGGGCCAGGCATCCTCCAGGCCGATGTCGGCTATACGCCTGGCGATCGCCGTCCCCGCCGTTGGAAAGGCAGGGCAAGGAAGCAAGGGCTCGATCTGCAAATCCGTCCAATCTCCCTTGCCCCAGCGGATCGCCATGTCGATGTTGTGCGCTCTGAGGTCGACAGGGTCGATCAGGGGCTGCAAGCGCAACGCGATCCGCGGATGGCCGGAGATGAAGGTCATCAGCCTGGGGGATAGCCAGCGTGAGGCGAAGTAAGTCGCCATGCCGATGGTGATGTGTCCTTGACCCTCGTCCTGAAGCTCGGCGATCTCGCGGTCCAGGGCGCGGAAGGCCGATTGCGCGGCTCGCCAGAGCCTCTCGCCCTTCTCGGTCAGCGCAAGCCGGCGATGGTGCCGGATGAACACCGGAAACCCAAGGGCCGTTTCCAGCTGGTTCACTCGATAGCTGACGGCGCCCTTGGTCAAATTCAGCTCCGCCGCGGCGGCGGTGAAGCTAAGATGACGCGCCGCTACATCGAATAGGCGAAGGCTGTCATAAGATCTGAACGGCATTTCTTAGGTCTAAGAAATTTAGACAGTTAGTGCAAATCATTTGGTTTGCGATTTTTCACGGGGCAGGTTTCTCTTCAATGATATAGGCCTTTTCAAGCGGCCAGACTCCAGAATCCGACCGCTTGTGAGTGTATAGCTTTTTTGATCTTGGAGTATCGACTTGAGCGATTCTCGGGTGAGCCTTCGGAAAGGCGTCGCGGGTCGCCGGCGTGCCGGTGGCCATGCCGGGTGCGTGGCGCGCCGGTCGGCTCGCGGCTCACCGCGGACTGTGGCGGTGATAACCCGCCGGATTCCCACCTATGAGCTCTTGGACGAGGACGCCTTGGCGCGCTTGGAGGCGCATGCCGACTGGATCTTGCGGGAGATCGGTATCGAGTTCCGTGGTGATGAAGAGGCGCTGCGGCTTTTCAAGGATGCCGGCGCGATGGTCAGGGGCGAGCGGGTTCGCTTCGACACCGGTCTTGCCCGCTCTCTCTGCTCGACAGCGCCCCGCACCTTCCGGATGGAGGGTCGTGACCCAGCGTCTTCGATCACCCTGGGCGGAGACCGTGTCGTCTTCCTACCGGCCTACGGCCCTCCCTTCGTCACCGACCTGGAGCGGGGCCGGCGCTATGCCACCATCGAGGATTTCCGCAACTTCGTTAAGCTCACCTACGCATCACCCTGGTTGCAGCATTCCGGCGGCACGACCTGCGAGCCCGTGGACCTGCCGGTGAACAAGCGCCATCTGGACATGGTCTATGCCCATCTGCGCTATTCCACGAAACCCTTCATGGGGTCGGTCACCTCGCCGCGGCGCGCTCAGGACTCCATCGACATGGCGCGCCTGGTCTTCGGCGAGGCCCATTTGGAAGACCACTGCGTCATTCAAGGCAACATCAACGTCAACTCTCCCCTGGTCTATGACGAGGTGATGTCCGGCGCGCTCAAGACCTATGCACGGGCCAACCAAAGCGTCGTCATATCGCCCTTCATCCTGGGCGGCGCCATGGGACCGGTCACCCAACCGGCGCTTCTCGCCCAAGCCCATGCCGAGGCCATGGCCGGCATCGCGCTCAGCCAGTTGGTGCGCAAGGGGTCTCCCGTCGTTTATGGCAATTTCCTGACGACCATGAACCTGAAGACCGGAGCGCCCACCTTCGGCACGCCGGAGGCCAATCTCTCGACCTTCGCCATCGCCCAACTTTGCCGCCGGCTCGGTCTGCCGCTGCGCTGCGGCGGCCATCTCACCGCCTCGAAGGTCGCCGACGGCCAAGCCATGCAGGAATCCGCGGACGGCATGATGGCCGGTGTGCTGGCGGGGTCCAATTTCCTCCTGCAGGCCGCCGGCTGGCTCGAAGGCGGCCTGACCATCGGCTACGAGAAGTTCGTCATGGACCTCGACCACTGCGGCATGATGGCGCGGATGTTGGATGGCCTGGCCATCGATGCGGAGGGACTTGCGGCGGAGGCTTACCGGGAAGCCGGGCCCGGCATCGCATTTCTGGGGACCGCCCACACCCTGGCTCATTTCGAGACCGCCAATCACCCCTCCGACCTGGCCGATACCGCGTCCTACGAACAATGGGTGGAGGACGGCCGTCTCGATCTCGAGCGGCGCGCCAATCGGCGCTGCAAGGAAATGCTGGCCGACTATCAGCCTCCGCCGCTCGATCCCGCGGTCGACGAGGCCTTGCAGGATTATATGTCGCGCAAGAAGGCATCCCAACCCGATCAGTGGCACTGATTTTTTGACATAGGAGAAACACCATGAGCAGCCTCAAATGTATCCGCATCCCGTCGGGCGCCGACGTCGACGGCCTGGAGCCCACCGACTACATTGCGCCGGAAATGCTTCGCTCCGGCGACCCGCAAGAACGTGGCCGCAGCTTCTATGCCGACCAGACCGGGCAGTTCGACGCCGGCGTTTGGGAGTGCCAGCCCAATGTGCACGTGCTCGAGGCCGCGCCCTACGACGAGTTCGTCTATCTGCTCGAGGGTCATATCGACGTGATCGACGACGAGGGGACCGTGGAAACCTACAAGGCCGGCGACAGCTTCATGATGCCCCGCGGCTGCAAATGCACCTGGGATGTCAAGGAGCCCGTGCGAAAGCTCTATGTCGTGCTCACGGCAGAGGCCTATCGAGACTGAATTCCGCCTGGCCGTCTTGATTGGTCCGAGCCGTATTGTCGCCTCGGCCCGGCTGTGCTGACTCTTCGGGGTCAAGAGCAATGGCCATCAAAGGGCCAATGCTGCTATGACTGGAACAGCGGATGCTCTCCGAAAACGAATAGCCGTGGGAGGACGCCAGGTGCCCGATGAGATGGCAAAACTATTGCGGCGCGTCCGATCCGCGACCGGATGCGATCAACGCCTGGACCGTGATATAGCGCGGTACCTAGAGGACACACCAGACAGGCGGGAGGATCCGCCGTCATACACGGGATCCGTAGGCGCCTGCATCAGCCTCCTCCAACGTGTCATGCCCGGCTGGCGCTGGCACGTGGGTTTTGGGCCGAGGGGGATCATGCCCTACGCCTCGCTCTCGAAGGGGACGGTCCGCCGCGAGGCCATGGCGTCTACCGTTCCTCTCGCGCTCTTGACCGCTCTGCTCGAGGTGCGCGCCGAAAAGCGGTGACGTTCGAGACCAAAACTTTGATCAAAAAGTACGGGGCCGAAAGGCCCA
>JBFELD010000067.1:0-9151 GCA_041552375.1 Kiloniellaceae bacterium
GCGGTCATCACGGTACCGGCCTATTTCAACGATTCGCAGCGTCAGGCGACCAAGGACGCGGGCAAGATCGCCGGCCTCGAGGTGTTGCGCATCATCAACGAGCCGACGGCGGCGGCGCTCGCCTATGGCTTGGACAATCGCCAAGGCGGAACCATCGCGGTCTATGATCTGGGAGGCGGCACTTTCGATATTTCGATCCTGGAAATCGGCGACGGTGTGTTCGAGGTCAAATCGACGAACGGCGACACTTTCCTCGGTGGCGAGGACTTCGATGCCAAGATCATCGACTACCTTGCGGAGGAGTTCAGGAAAGAGCAGGGCATCGACCTGCGCGAGGACCGCTTGGCCCTGCAACGTCTCAAGGAAGCGGCGGAAAAGGCCAAGATTGAGCTTTCCTCCTCCCAGCAGACCGAGATCAACCTTCCCTTCATCACCGCCGATGCCGCGGGACCCAAGCATCTCAACATCAAGCTTACCCGCGCCAAGCTCGAGGCGCTGGTCGACGACCTGGTGCAGCGGACCATGAAGCCGGTGCGCGCGGCTCTGAAGGATGCCGGCGTGTCGCCCGGTGAGGTGGATGAAGTGATCATGGTCGGCGGCATGACCCGCATGCCCAAGATCCTGGAGACCGTCAAAGCCCATTTCGGTAAGGATCCCCACCGTGGCGTCAACCCGGACGAGGTCGTGGCCTGCGGCGCGGCGATCCAAGGCGGTGTGTTGAAGGGCGACGTCAAGGACGTTCTGCTGCTCGATGTCACGCCGCTTTCGCTCGGTATCGAGACGCTGGGCGGCGTCATGACCAAGCTGATCGACCGCAACACCACGATCCCGACCAAGAAGAGCCAGGTTTTCTCCACCGCCGAGGACAACCAGACCGCGGTGACGATCCGGGTCTTCCAGGGCGAGCGCGAAATGGCGTCCGATAACAAGCTGCTCGGCCAGTTCGACCTGGTTGGCATCCCGACCGCGCCGCGCGGCATTCCGCAGATCGAGGTGACCTTCGACATCGATGCCAACGGCATTGTCAACGTCAACGCCAAGGACAAGGCCACCGGAAAAGAGCAAGCGATCCGCATCCAGGCCTCCGGCGGGCTCGGCGACGATGAAATCGAGAAAATGGTCAAGGATGCCGAGGAGCACGCCGAAGAGGACAAAAAGCGGCGCGAGCTGGTCGATGCGCGCAATCAGGCCGATGCGCTGATCCATCAAACCGAGAAAACCCTCGGCGAGCTGGACGACAAGGCCGACCCCGCCGACAAGGAAGCCGCCGAGGCCGCGGTTCAAAAGCTGAAGGAGGCGATGGAAGGCGAGGACGTCGCGGCCATCCAGCAGGCGACCCAGGAACTGGCCCAGGCCTCCATGAAACTGGGCGAGGCCCTCTACAAGGCACAGGAAGCCGACCAGGGCGGCGATGGTGACGAAGAAGCGACGCCGGCACCGGAAACCGGCGACGGCGATGGGGAAGATGTCGTCGATGCCGATTTCGAGGAGGTCGACGACGACCGCAAGGACAAGAGCGCTTAACGGCGGGTACGGGAACGGCAAGAGGCATGGCGGCGCGGGTGTCGATCATGGATCTATATCGATCTCCCCGGCGCCGCCGCCGGCAAGCGTTATGAAGCGATGTTGAGCCATGTCCAAGCGTGATTTTTACGATGTTCTCGGCGTCTCTCGGAGCGCCGACGAGGCCGAGCTGAAGAAGGCCTACCGCAAGCTGGCGATGAAGTACCACCCGGACCGCAACGCGGATGATCCGGAGGCCGAGCAGCGGTTCAAGGACGCCAACGAAGCCTATGAGGTCCTGAAGGATAGGGAGAAGCGGGCCGCCTACGACCGCTTCGGCCACGAGGCCTTCGCTCACGGCCAGGGCCCCCACCCGGGCGGCGGCTTCGGCGCCGGCGGCTTCGCCGACATCTTCGACGAAATGTTCGGTGATTTCATGGGCGCGCGCGGCGGCGGTGGCGGCGCACGCGGTGGCGCTGACCTGCGCTATAACATGGAGATCGGCCTGGAAGAGGCCTTTACCGGAAAGACGGCGCAGATCAGGGTGCCGACCTCCGTTTCCTGCGAGGCCTGCGACGGCAGCGGGGCCGCGGCCAACACCTCGCTTACGACGTGCCGGTCCTGTGGCGGTCGTGGTCGGGTGCGCGCCCAGCAGGGGTTCTTCACCATCGAGAGAACCTGTCCGAGCTGCCAGGGCGCGGGCCGCACGATCGAGGACCCTTGCACTTCGTGCAGCGGGTCGGGCCGTGTGCACAAGGATAAGACGCTTCAAGTCAATATTCCGCCCGGTGTCGAGGACGGAACGCGCATTCGTCTGGCGGCCGAAGGCGAGGCTGGATTGCGTGGGGGGCCGCCCGGCGATCTTTACATCTTCCTTACTATCAAGCCGCACAAGATCTTCCATCGCGAGGGCTCGAACATTTTCTGCCGGGTGCCGATCCCCATGGTGACCGCGGCGCTGGGCGGGGACGTCGAGGTTCCCGTGATCGATGGCGGTCGCGCCAAGGTGTCGGTGCCGTCGGGGACACAAACCGGCAAACGACTACGCCTGAGGGGAAAAGGCATGACCGTGCTGCGCTCCCAGGCGCGCGGGGACATGTACGTCGAGATGGAGGTGGAAACGCCGGTCAATCTCACCAAGCGCCAGCAAGAGCTGCTGCGCGAGTTCAAGACCGAGAGCAAAGGTCGGTCCACCAATCCTGAATCGGAGGGTTTCTTCTCCCGGGTGAAGGAATTCTGGGAAGACCTGACCGACTAGACGGGCCTCCAAGGCATCGCCATCCCCCTACCGCCGCGGTTCGCCCCGTGCTAAACCGCCTGCCCAAGACCCGCGTGAGGGATCATCGGGAGAGGAATCGATGACGGAAACCGCAATCGGCGTGGTCGGCTGCGCCGGCCGCATGGGGCGCTTGAACATGACCACGATCCTGGCCAGCGACGCTGCGCGCTTGGCCGGTGGATCGGAACATCCCGACAGCTCCTGGATCGGCAAGGACCTGGCTTCGTTGATCGAAGGGGCCTCGCGCGAGGGCAATACCGGCCTGACGGTCGGCGGCGACCCGCGCGCCCTCTTCGCCGCGAGTGACGTCGTGGTCGATTTCACCACGCCGGACGCGAGCGTCACCCACGCTGGCCTCGCGGTCGAGAGCGGCACCGCGCTGGTCCTCGGCACCACGGGGCTGTCGGCGGAGCAGCAGGCGGCGGTCGAGGCGGCGGCGCGGCAGGTTGCGATCGTCCAGGCGGCCAACATGAGCCTGGGCGTGAACCTGCTGACGATCCTGGTCGAGCAGGCGTCGCGCAGCCTCGGGCCCGACTTCGACATCGAGGTCCTGGAGATGCATCACCGGCACAAGGTCGATGCCCCCTCGGGCACGGCGCTTGCGCTGGGCGCGGCCGCGGCGGCCGGCCGGGGCGTGAGCCTCGGCGAGGTGGCGCAGACGGTGCGCGACGGCCATACCGGAGAGCGCCGGCGCGGCGATATCGGCTTTGCCACCCTGCGCGGAGGCGACGTCGCCGGCGAGCATACGGTCCTTCTGGCCGCCCCCGGCGAGCGCATCGAGCTCACCCACAAGGCCACCGACCGGGCGATCTTCTCCAAAGGGGCGATCCGAGCGGCGCTCTGGGTGGCCGGCCGCCCGCCGGGCCTATACTCGATGCGTGATGTGTTGGGGCTTGGCTAGTGTCCCGAATTAGAAGCTCGCATCGTTCGCGGCACGCTCGGACGAACTTCCAATTCGATAACGGCACTGGCAATCTTTAGCGTCTCGTGTGGTTTATAGTTTTGAAGGTCCTTGGGCGAGCGGGCCCCGGTCATGAGAGGAACTTCAAAACCACCACACCGCCCGGCCCGCTCTCAAGCCGTACCGGGATAATCGGCCGCGCGGCTTTCGGCCAGGGCGGCCTCGAGCGCGCGGGCAATTTCCAAGCGCTCTTCCGGCGTCAGGAACGCCCCGATGACCAGCTTCTTGCCGTGAGAGACGAGTGCTAGCTGGCTGCCGTGCCGTGGTGGATCGTCCATCGATATCTGACGCCAATAGGGTTGAAAGCGCCAGGTCTCGGTTTCGCCCCAGTAATTCGTGCGCGCCACCGTCAGCTCGTCGCGCGTCAGGGTGACGTTCTCGAACATTCGACCGTGACGGTAGTTGGCGCGAAAGGCGACGTAGACGAGAAGCACGTCGAGACCGAGGAAGCCGACCACGGGCCAGGCCCCGGCCAGATAAAATCCCAGCCCCGCGGCAAATGCGAAGAGGCAGACCGCCGACATCAGGATCAGGAAGCCGCGCGGGCCGAGGCTGCGGTGCGGTGCCAGAACGGCATCGAAAAGCGGCGGGCCATCTCCCGTCGGCCGGGTGGCCTGCATCGCGTCATGGCTCTTGCTCATAGTGGAAAGATAAAGCCTCGCCGGTTGGCGCGCCAGCGCCGTCGGTCACGGTCGGGCGGTGAAATTGTGACATGCGCCGGCGCCCTTTCACCGCTAAGATCGCCGGCGCCATGAAGAAATCCGATATCGTTGCTTTTTTCGACCGGCTCGCCGCGGGGATCGACATCCCGAAGAGCGAGCTCGAGTACAAGAACCCCTACACCTTGCTGGTGGCCGTGGTCCTTTCGGCCCAGGCGACCGACGTCGGCGTCAACAAGGCCACAGGTCCCCTGTTCAAAGTCGCCGACACGCCGGAAAAGATGCTGTCCCTCGGCGAGGCGCGCCTGAAGGACATGATCAAAACTATCGGGCTCTTCAACTCCAAGGCCAAGAATGTCATCGCTCTCTCGCGCATCTTGATTGATGAGCATGGCTCGGCGGTGCCCGAGGACCGGGAGAGCCTGGAGGCGCTGCCGGGCGTGGGGCGCAAGACCGCCAACGTCGTCCTCAATGTCGCCTTCGGCCAGCCGACCATCGCCGTGGACACCCATATTTTCCGAGTCTCCAACCGCACCGGTCTGGCACCGGGCAAGACGCCGCTCGCGGTCGAGTTGGGGTTGGAAGCGGTCGTCCCGGAGAATCGCAAACTCTACGCGCACCACTGGCTGATCCTGCACGGGCGCTACGTCTGCAAGGCGCGGACCCCTGATTGCTCGCGGTGCGTCGTGCGCGACCTCTGTGCTTATAAGGCCAAGACCACGTTCCAAGTGCCTGGCAAAGCGAAACGGACGGTGAAGAAAAAGCCGGCCGCGCGATGATGCCTCAGCTGCTCGGGCTTGCTTGCCGGGCTTCGAGGAGGCTGCGCAAGCACGATCGTGTTTCCATCGACTGGGCGCTCAGATCGCGCGCTTCGAGGTGAACGACCTTGAAGGACTGAGCCTCCTCATAAAGAAAGATATCGAGCACACAGCCCTGGGCGCGATATTGCCAAACCTCGGCCGGCGATTCGCGTCGCCGCAACCGCGGCTCGCCCAATTCGGCGACCAGCCTGGCCGGTGTCGCATCCATGAACCGATCCGGATTGTCGTCCACCGGTGGCGGCAAGGACAGTGCCACCTCTTCCTGGCTCTCTATGGACGGGACCTCGCCGGGCGTGGGACTTGATATCTCATCCGGGGCGGCAGTATCGGGGTCGGACTCCTCGAGCGCGGGCCCAGCGGTCGGCTCCAACGGAGGGCTCGACTGGCAAGCCACGAGCGCGCAGAGGGGCAGGAGGTAAAATATGTTCGTTCTCAGCACGATATTTCCTCACCCCTTATCGTTTGGACCGCCTGTCCGGCGGTCGGTTGTAGCCGGGGCTCGCCCGCCCGGATCAGCCTCCTCTCTGGTACGCGCTCTCCTGGCGGGGTGCAAGGGCCTGACGAACGCCCGGCGGGCGCCACCCGTGACCCGCCCGGGCACCGTCGAGGTGCCGGATCCGCCGCCGGCAGGCTGTTTGTCCGATCGCATATAGAAAACACCTTCAAATAGAAAACACCTTTCGGTCGATTTGTTGCATCATCCTCCTGTCTCAATCCGAGGCCGGGAGGGCCGCATGCTGGACAAGTTCGAACGTTACCCACTGACCTTCGGCCCGACGCCGATCGAAAAACTCAGCCGTTTGTCCCGGCATCTGGGTGACGCGATCGAGATCTACGCAAAGCGCGAGGACTGCAATTCCGGCTTGGCATTCGGTGGCAACAAGCTTCGCAAGCTGGAGTATATCGTGCCCGACGCTCTGGCCTCGAATGCCGATACCCTCGTGACCATCGGCGGCGTGCAGTCCAATCACACGCGTCAGGTGGCGGCTGTCGCCGCCAAGATTGGCATGAAGTGCCGTTTGGTCCAAGAGAGCTGGGTCCCGTTCCAGGACGCCGTTTATGACCGTGTCGGCAACATCCTCATGAGCCGCGTCATGGGGGCCGAGATCGAGTTGGTCGACGAGGGGTTCGACATCGGCATTCGCGAGAGTTGGGAACGCGCCCTGGAAGACGTAAAGGCCAAGGGCGGAGAGCCCTACGCCATTCCGGCGGGGGCCTCGGTTCATAGATTTGGCGGTTTGGGGTTCGTCGGCTTTGCCGAGGAAGTCCGCGCGCAGGAAGCCGATCTCGGCGTCCGGTTCGACTACATCGTCGTTTGCACCGTCACCGGCTCGACCCATGCCGGAATGCTGGTCGGTTTCGCCAAGGATGGACGTGCGAACAGGGTCATCGGCATCGATGCCTCGGGTACCGTCTCGCAGACCCGCGCGCAGGTCATGGATATCGCCCGCAACACCGCCGAGCTGGTGGCGCTGGGGCGCGAGATCACCGACGATGACCTGGTCCTGATCGAAGGTTATGCCTATCCGGCCTACGGCGTACCGTCGCAGGAGACGAACGAGGCGATCCGGCTCGCCGCACGCATGGAGGGGATGATGACCGACCCCGTTTACGAGGGAAAATCCATGCAAGGCATGATCGATCTCGCGCGCAAGGGCTATTTCCCGGCAGGCTCGAAGGTGCTCTATGCCCACCTCGGAGGCGTGCCGGCAATCAACGCCTACAGCTATATCTACCGGAACGGTTAGAGGTCGCGAGCGACCATGGCGTCAACGCGTCAGCCGGCATCGGCGGATTTGATCTGATCGGCGGATTGCGTGTCGTCGTCCGAGACTTGGCCGGGGCTCCTTTCCGCCGGGCCGGACACGCTCGTCTCCGGCGTGGCGGAAGGCTTCTTCTCCGCAGCGCCCGCGCTCGCCGGCGCGGCACCAGTCTCCTCCAGGGTCCCGGTGGCCTTTCCGCCGCGCTCGATCTCCAGCTCTCCATAGCGAAGCGTTCCGGTAACACACCCGGTACTCTTCACCGTTACCCGTCCGCGGGCCGAAAGGTTGCCGTCGAACAGCCCGGCTATGGTGCAGGTCTCGACCACCGCGTCACCTTGAAAGACCCCATGCTCGGAGACCTCGAGTGTCTGGCTCTCGGCGCGCGAGAGCTCTACCTGGCCTTCGATCACCAAGCGGTCACAGGACTTTATCTCGCCGGAAAGGCTGATCTCCCGGCCGACGACCAGACTGCGTCCCTCGTTCACCAGATCGGCCGGGGTGCTGGTGGGTCGGGTCAGCGCCTGCACCGCGGCGGCGGGGCTCGTCGACGGGGCGGAGAGCCCTAACCGTGACGTGCTGCGCACCGAGGGCGCGGAGATCATGCCGATGCGGCTGGGAGGCGGTGTTGTGGAGGAGGGCTGGGTCGGGGTCGCGGTGCCCCTTGACGAAGACCTATCCTCGGATCTCGGCGTCCCATCGGTGGTGCGTTCGGTCCCTTCGGCGCTTTCGGTGGGATCATTCTGGGCGCGTTGGGTTCCTGTCTCGTCACTCGATTTCCGTTTTCCGAACATCAGAAGCATTCCCGTCATGTGAAGCACTTAGGGTCGGAGCGCCCTGACCTTGGCTGGTATGAGCCCTGGCGCGCACGGCGCTCCTCATCGCATTCCCTCGTAAATGTGTAGCATAAACGCTGTCGCTATGATGGGTGTAATCAGATTTACGAGAGGAACGGTAAAGAGAAACGCGATAACCGCTCCGGCCAGAAACACTCGCGTCCGTCTCGTGCGCCGAAAAGCGGTTGCTTCTGCCGCGGTCATGCGGCGCTGCGCGACGAGCTCGAAAAATTCCCGGCCCAAAAGATAGCCGTTCAGGCTGTAGAACACCAAGACATTAATCAGCGGTATGAAGTACAAAGGAAGCACGAGAAGATTGAGAAGCAACGTCACTCCGGCGAGCGCCAGTGCGCTGAGGATCGCCTCGGCTATGGGCTGCTCGCGTGCCGGCGGCAGGTCCGGGTAGTGACGTCCCTCGACAGCCCATGCGATCCGCCCGAGCAGGGGCGACATGGTTGCCACCATGATGCTGGGAAAGAGAAAGAAGCTCGCGATCAGAACCACGGCCACGGCGCCAGCGTCGAAGAGGAAGAGAAGGGCGCTCTCGAGAAAGGCCCAGAGATCCACACCTTCCAGCCAGTCCTCCAGGAGGCCGCCCAGCACGCCGAGCCCCAGCCAGGTCACGAACCACACCACGGCGAACGTGGCAATGGAGGCGAGAAGCGATATCCAGAAGACCTTGCGAAAGGCTGGATCGAAGGTTTGGCCGAGGGCTATGCCGAGAGATTTAAGCATTGCGGGGGACTTCTAGCGCGCCTGTGAGCGGCTCACAAGGGGTCAGGCGGCCTTCCGCGGGCTTGCGGGATCGGCGCGTTCTCCGTAAAAGCCGCCGGAGCCCATCGCCTCGGGTCGGCCGGCGATAGGGCAATGATAGGGCCGAGGAGCCACGCAATGATAGATGAACCCCTGGATGTCCTGGGAATAGGCAACGCCATTGTCGATGTGTTGGCGCAGGCGGACGACGACTTTTTGGGCGCGCAGGGCCTGAGCAAGGGCGCTATGACGCTGATCGACGACGAGCGCGCCGATGCCCTCTACGATGCCATGGGGCCGGCGCTGGAGATGTCAGGGGGCTCGGCCGCGAACACCATGGTCGGGATCGCCAGCCTCGGCGGTCGTTCGGGATTCGTCGGCCGGGTCCGTAACGACCAGTTCGGCAAGATCTTTCGCCATGACATCCGCGCCGCCGGTGTCGCCTTCGACAGCGCGCCGGCGACCGAGGGTGACGCCACGGCCCGCTGCCTGGTTTTCGTGACCGAGGACGCGCAGCGCACCATGGCGACCTACTTGGGCGCCTCGACGGATTTCAGCCCCGAGGATCTGCGCGAGGAC
>JBFELD010000068.1:0-9115 GCA_041552375.1 Kiloniellaceae bacterium
GCTCGGCGATGAAGGCCAGCTCTTCCTCGGCAAAAACCTTGGCCGCCGGGTTCATGGGGTTGTTAAGCAGGAGGAGCTTGGTGCGCGCGCCGAATGCCGCGCTCAACGCCTCGCGCGGCAAGTGCCAGTCGGGCGGGGTGACCTTGACCGGCTTTGCGATCCCCCCGGCGCGGCGGATGATGGGCAAATAGCTGTCGTAGAGCGGGGCGATCACCACCACCTCGTCACCGGGCTCGATCAACCCGAAGAGACAATCGGCCAGCGCCTCGGTCGCCCCTGAGGTCACCATGACCTCGCTCTGCCAGTCGACCTCGAGGTCATAGAAGCGGGCTTCGTGCGCGGCCACCGCTTGGCGTAGCTCGGGCAGGCCCAACATCGGCGGGTATTGGTTGGGGCCCTCGATCAAAGCTTCGGCCGCCACACGGCGAACCTCCTCTGGACCGTCCTCGTCGGGAAAACCCTGGCCGAGGTTGATCGCCTCGGTCTCGATCGCCAGGCGCGACATGACCTCGAAGATCGTCGTGCCATAGCCCGAGAGCACCGAATTGGCCGCTTTCATGGATCGAGGCTCCTTCCCATCGGTTACATACGCCATCGCCCGGCGGCGACCATATCAAGCCGCGACCCGGCGGCCAATCGCTAGCCGGCTTGCAATGGGTTGTGTCGAGACCCTAGGGTAACGTCATGAAAGCCTTGATCCAGCGCGTGAGCGAGGCCCGCGTCGAGGTCGAAAACCAAACCGTGGGCGAAATCGGCCCGGGCCTTCTGGTGCTGGTCTGCGCCGTGCCCGAAGACGACGAAGAGGTCGCCACCCGGCTCGCCGCCAAGATCGCCAAGCTGCGTATCTTCGAGGACGCAGCCGGCAAGATGAACCTCTCGGTGGGAGACATCGGCGGAGCGGCGCTGGTGGTCAGCCAGTTCACGCTGGCCGCCGACACGCGCAAGGGTAACAGGCCCAGCTTCATCGGCGCCGCCGCACCCGAGCAAGCCCGTGCGCTTTATGAACGCTTTGCCGAGGCCCTCGCCGCTCAGGGCCTGCCGGTCGAACGCGGCCGCTTCGGTGCCGCCATGCGAATCCATCTGATCAACGACGGGCCGGTGACGATCTGGCTCGACAGCACCCAGCGCTGAGCCCGCTCCATCGCACGCGCTAGAGGTCCTTGCAGATCCTCAAGGACTCGAAGATGGCGGCATGAATGTTGCGCGAGGCGATCGCATCACCAACCCGAAAGAGCTGAAAGCCGCCCTCGGGATTGTTGACCAGCGCCTGCGGGCGCCCGTCGACCAAGGCCGCGAGGTCGAGCTCGCCCAAATTCGTCGATTTCGACTTCAAGGAAAAGTAGAGGTCGTCGACCGGCAAGGTGCCGTGCTCGACGACGACCTGATCGACCAATCGTTCCTGGCAGGACTTGTCATATTGGTTGTAGAGACGAGCGCAAAGCTTGTTGCCCTGACGCTCAACCGATTTGAGGTTGAGGTTCAGGGTGATGGTGGCCCCGGCATCGTATAGCGCCTTCAGATAGGCCGGGTAGTTGAGGCCGCCGACGTCCGGAAGGAAGGCGCATTCGGGGCTGACAAACTCCAGCCGTGCGCCCACAGCGGCGAGATACTCGGCGCAGGTCGCCCCCGGGTGCGCCGCATTGTCATCGAACAGCAGCACCTCTTCGCCGGGCGGCACCTGTCCGGTCAGAATGTCCCACGTCGTGGTGACGAGCTGCTCGCCGTCGTCCAGGAAGGAGGTGTTGGGCAGCCCGCCCGTGGCGACGATCACGAGATCGGGTTCAAGGCCCAACACGTCCGCTTCCTCGGCGAAGATGCTGGTTCTGATCTCGACATCATGGCGCGCGCATTCCGCGGCCAGCCATTCGGTGATACCCAGCATCTCGCGGCGCCGTCGAACCGCCGCGGCCAGGAGCACCTGCCCGCCAAGCTCGTCGGCCGCCTCGAAGAGCGTTACCCTGTGACCACGTGCCGCCAGGACCCGCGCCGCCTCCAGTCCCGCCGGACCGCCGCCCACCACCACGGCGCGGCGCGCCGGCCCCGGTCCGGCCTCGATCGTATGCGGCATCTTCTGCTCACGTCCCGTCGCCGGATTGTGCAGACACAAAGCCTCGCCCTGACCATAGATCCGGTCGATACAGTAGGCGGCACCGACGCAGGGCCGAATCCGATCCTCCTCACCGCGCGCGACCTTGGCGACGATGTGCGGGTCGGCCATGTGCGCACGGGTCATACCCACCATGTCGAGGTGACCTTCGGCGATGGCATGGCGCGCGGTGGCGACGTCGGCAATGCGCGCGGCGTGAAAGACCGGCAAGCCGAACTCTTTCTTCACCGCCGAGGCCAGCTCCAGGTGCGGCGCGGCCGGTGTTCCCATGATCGGGATCACGTGGCTCAGCGCCTCATCGGTTTCGATCCGACCTTGGATAACGTTCAGGAAATCCACACCTACCCCCTTAACGAGGCGGCGCGTGATCTCGAAGCCCTCGTCGCGGCGGATCGTGCCCTCCTCTCCTTCATCGACCACCAGCCGCAGGCCGACGATGAAGTCCTCGCCCGCCTGACGGCGGATCTCCTCCAGCACCTCGAGGGAGAATCGCAGGCGGTTGTCGAGGCTGCCGCCATAGGCATCATGCCGCTTATTGGTCGCCGGCGACCAGAAAGCGTCCATGAGATGGCCGTAGCACTCTAGCTCGATGCCGTCGAGGCCGCCCTCCTTGCAGCGCAGCGCCGCCGTGCCATAGGCCTTCACGACGCGGCGAATGTCGTGGTCTTCCATTTCCTTGGGAAAGGCGCGGTGCGCCGGCTCGCGCACCACCGACGGGGCAATGACCGGCAGCCAGTTGTCCTTGTGCCAGTTGGTGCGCCGGCCGAGATGGGTGATCTGGCACATGACCGCGCAGCCATGGCGGTGGCAGCCGTCGGACAAGGCCTGAAACCATGGGACGATGGCGTCGTCCCAGACATGGAGATTGCCGAAGGCATCCGTCGAATCGATAGCCACCACCGAAGATCCGCCGATCACGGTCAGCGCGATACCGCCTTTGGCTTTCTCCTCGTGATAGAGCCGGTAACGCTCGGTCGGCAAGCCATCCTCGGAATAGAGCGGTTCGTGGCCGGTCGACATGACCCGATTCCTGAGGGTCAGATGCTTCAGCTGGAAGGGCTGCAACAGGGGATCATGGCTCGTCATGGTTCTTGTCCCGGCGTTCGTCTCATGCACACGGCCTCCGCGGGTCGCCCAGACCTCGGCACGAATTCAATAGTCGGCGGGTGGCGTCGTTCGCCGCCGTTCGGGGTCGAAGAAGCGGCGATCCACGATCTTGGCGCGCGCCATCAAGCGGCGCCACTTCAACTCCTTCTTGACGTAAATCTCGACGCGCAAGTCGGGGTTCGGGCGCCGCGCCGTGACCGCCTCCAGGGTCGCCAGCGCGATGTTGCGCTTGCAGGTCGGCGACCAGGCCGCCGTCGTGATGTGGCCCACCTGCTTCTTGCCGCCCAGGTAGACGAGGGCGTCCTGGGCCGGCTTATTGTGCTCGATATCCAAGGCGACGATGAGGCGCCTCGGTCCCTGGCGCTGTGCCTCGAGCAAGGCACGCCGTCCTGTGAAGTGACCCTTCTCGAAATCGACTAGGCGCTCCAGGCCAAGCTCGAAGGGCGTGCGCCCCCGGTTGCGGCGCAGCGCAAGCTCGGCCGAGACATAATCCGTATTCGTGACGATGAAACCCGCCTCGAGCCGCAACAAGTCGAGGGCCGCCAGGCCGACCGGCCGCGGGTCGTGCAGCGCGCCGGCCTCGAACAGCCGGTCCCATAGCACCGGGGCATCGGCGGCGGCGACCCAAAGCTCATAGCCCAGATCCCCGGTGAACCCGGTCCGCGACACCGTCACCGCGATACCTTGGAGATCGAAATCGCGCGTATCGAAGGGCCTTAAAGTCTCGATACCCTCGCACCCGGCCCGCCTCAAGACCGCACAGGACGTCGGCCCTTGAAACGCCAGCGCCCCCAACGCCGCGGTCTCGTCCTCGATCTCCACATCGAAGCCGAGAGCCGAGCGGCTCAACCAGCCGAGCTGATGCTCCTGGCAACAGAGGCGGAAATCCTCTTCGCCGAGACGAAATACCGTACCGTCGTCGATGACATGTCCGTCATCATTGCACCACAACGCATAGGCGACGCGGCCGGGCGAGAGCTTACGAGCATCGCGGGTCAGCAAGCGGTTCATGAAGGCCTCGGCCTCGGGGCCCCGGACGCGATATTTGGACAGCGGCGAGATATCGAGGACGCCGACCTGATTGCGCACCGTGAAGTACTCGTAGGTCATGTCGTCGTAAACATTCGGCACTGTATAACCGGCCCAGGTCGTCCACTCATTGCTCAAACAGGCCGCCGAGGTCCGCGTATGAAAGGGCGTCGGCCGCACGGCCTCTCGATGCCGGGCTTCGACCGTATTACGGCGTATGATCATGTCGTGCCCTCCCGCCGCAACACGCGCCGGGCCGCGTTGCGTCCAGCGGTTCCCATGAGATCGCCGCCCGGGTGCGCGCCGGCGCCACAAAGATAAAAGCCGTCGATTGGCGTTGCATACTGTGCCGCCCCCTGGAAGGGCCGAAGCATCAACATCTGATCGGCGGCAAGCTCGCCATGATGCCAGTGGCCACCACTGGTCCCCAAGCGTTCTTCGATGTCGGCCGGCGTCAATAGCTGAGCGGCGACGACACTGTCCTTCAGCCCCGGTGCGTAAGCTTCGAGTTGCGCGATAAGGCTGGTCTGAAAATCTTCGCGCACCGCGTCCCACCCTCCCTTTACCGCAAAGGGAACATACTGCACGACCGCGGAGAGCACGTGGCCGCCGTCCGGCGCGATCGAGGGATCGGCGAGACTGGGCACGACGATCTCCATCGGTGGGGTTTGCGGCAACTCCCCGTATTTGAGAGCGTTGAAGGCCACCTCCATGTCGTCGATCGAGGGCGCGATCAAGAGCCGCTCGGCCTGCTGAGTCGTGTCCAGTCCGCTGAAGAGAGGGGGTGCACTCAGCGCCAGGTTGAGCTTCGCGGTCGCGCCTTTCATGCGGATCTGGTTGGCGCGCTGTGCGAACTCGGCATCCAGGTGATGTGGGCCGATCAACTCCAGAAAGGCGCGCTTCGGATCGATACTCGAGAGCACCGAGCCCGCCGCGATCGTCTCTCCGTCTTCGAGGACCACGCCGGTGGCCCGATCGCCTTCGACACGAACGCGGGCGACCCGGGCGTCGCACCGCAGCGAGCCACCGGCTTCGCGCAGGGCCCCCGCCATCGCCTGCGTGAGCGCGCCCACTCCCCCTTGTGGCAGGCGACGCGCCGCTGGCAAGCCGGCGCTGTCCCCGGTCAAGCGATAGAGCAACGGCAAGACCGTGCCCGGCGAGCGAGGCCCCGTCCAACCACCAAGGACGGCATCGAAGGCGATCGCCGCCTGGAGCAGCGGGTCTTCAAGCTCATCTTCAACGAGATCGGCAACGTTCGAGAGGACGACGCGCAGGAACTCGCGCATGTCGTCGCGGCCGAGGCGGCGGATCTTCCAGCCCAGCTCCAAAAGCGTGCGGTTTTCGTCCCAGCCACCGCTGCCCAAACGCGGAGGTGTCTTGGCGAGAAAAGCGGCCAGAGTGACGGCAAAGCGCCTCAGCCGTGCCGACATGTCCGACCAGGCACTGAGGTCAGTAGCAGCGATGCCGCGTCCCCCCAGTCCTTCCAGGCCCTCGCCGATAATCAGATGGCGGCCGTCCCGATCGAGCGCGGCCGTCGCCATGGCGCCCTTGGCATAGCGCAGCCCGTGGCGTTCCAGCCGCAGGTCGCGCACCACCACCGGATCCAAATTGAAAAGCAAGTGCGCGTAAGTCGGCACCTGGTAGCCTGGAGCTATCTCCTCACTGGCGGCAGCCCCGCCCGGGCTCCCGCAGGCCTCCAGCACCAGGACCTTGCGCCCCGCCTTGGCCAGATAGGTCCCCGCGACCAGCCCATTGTGACCGGCCCCGATGACGACGGCATCGAAACTGCTGCTCATCGCCCCATCTCCCGCACGGTTTGGGGCGCGCGCAGATCGCGCAGCACCTCGCGCGCCGCATTGGCGCCTGGGGCACCCATGACGCCGCCGCCCGGGTGGGCCGAGGAACCGCAGAGGTAAAGCCCTGGCACCGGCGTGCGGTACTGCGCATAGCCGGGGACCGGCCGGTTGAAGAGCAACTGGTCGAAGGTCAGCTCGCCTTGGAAGATGTTGCCTTCGGTGAGCCCCACCTCTTGTTCCAGATCCCAGGGCGAGCGGACCTCCGCATGGACGATCAGGTCCTTGAAGTTGGGGCTGAAGGTGGCGATCTGGTCGATCACCGTCTTGCCGAAGGCCTCCCGGGCGGGGCCGTCCCAAGGCTCGCCGGACTTCAGAGTGGGCGGCGCATACTGGATGAAGGCGGTCATCATGTGCTTGCCCGGCGGTGCGACCGTGGGATCGAACTGGCTGGGGATCAGCATGTCGACGTACGGCCAGCGCGACCAGGTCCCCGCCTTCCAGTCGTCGTAGGCTCGCTCCAGATCCTCCATGGTCTCGGTGAAGTGCTTTTCGCCATATTGCACGGCGCTGTCGCTATCGATCTGCGGGAACTCCGGAAGGCCGTCGAGGGCGATGTTGAGCTTGCCCGAAGAGCCGCGGATCTTGAAGCGGCGCACCTGATCGAGGAACTCGCCCGGCAAGTCTTGCGCCTCCATCGCCTCCAGGAAGGTCCGCTTCACGTCCATGCCGGAGATCACCGTGCGGGCCCGGTGGACATTCCCATTTGCCAGCACGACGCCGGCGGCCCGGCCCTCCTCGACCAGGACCCGATCGACACCCGAGCCGGTCAGCACCTCGCCGCCACTGGCCTCCAGCGACCGTGTCATGGCGCGGGTGATGGCGCCCATGCCACCGCGTGAAAAGCCCCAGGAGCCGGCGGAACCGTCGACCTCGCCCATGTAATGGTGCAGCAGGACATAGGCCGTGCCGGGCGAATAGGGACCGAGCGCCGTGCCGATGATACCCGAGCCCGCGAGATGTGCCTTGACCACATCGGATTCGAAGTACTGGTCCAGGTAGTCGGCGATGGAGAGCGTCCAGAAACGAAGGGTCTCACACATGTCCCGCTCGCCCAAATCCCAGAAGCGCTTGCCGAGAAATAGCAGCTCGCCCAGGTCGCGCGGCTTGAAGGAAGTCGGATCCGGCGGCATGCGCAGCAACAACGGACGAATGAAGCGGCACTGACGCATCACGTCCACGCTGTAGCGTTCGTAGGCGTCGGCGTCCTTGGCCGAATGGCGCGCCAGCTCGCGCCGGTACGCATAATGGTCCGTATAGGCGGAGAAGGAATCGCCGCTCCGCATCAAGGTCGCGCCACCGCCATAGGGGATGACCTGCAGCCCGTACTTGGAAAGCTCCAGGTCGCGGATGATCTCCGGGCGCAGGAGCGAGCAGACGTAAGAGCAGTTGGTGTAGGTCCAGCCGGGCTGAAGCTCGCGACTGACGGCGGCGCCGCCGATATAGTCGTTGCGTTCGACCACCAACACCGAAAGGCCAGCGCGGGCCAGATAACAGGCATTGGTCAAGCCGTTATGGCCCGACCCAATGACGATCGCATCGTACCTATCCCGGGTCATACCCCCTCCCCTCGCTCGTCCTGAGCATTGGACAAATCGGCCCGGGGATCAAGCCGGGGATCAAGTCGGGCCTCGCGCGCGCCAAAGACGACAGGCAATCGGCGCCAAAACCACCACCAGGAAAATCCGCACCACGTGATGTGTGGCAACGAATGCCGGGTCGATGTCGAGCGCGAGCGCGATCAGGCTCATCTCCGCCAAGCCACCGGGCGAGAAGGCCAGGATCAGGCTGGCGAAGGGCAGATCGGTCAAGACGTGGACGATCCCGGCTACGACCACGGTGACCGCGAGCAACACCGCGGTAGCGGCCAACGCGTTGCGCAGGGCTCCTACCACCAAGCGCAGCTCGGCACCGGCGAAGCGGCAACCCACGGCGCTGCCGATCACGACCTGTGCGACGGCGGAAAGCGCCGCCGGCGGATGGGCGCTGGTCCAGCCGGCCAAATGCACCGCCCCGCTCAGCACCATCGGACCCACCACCGCAGCCGCCGGAACCCTGAGCGCGCGGGCGACGAGATAACCGAGCAGACCGCACGCCGCGAGAAGACCGAAATCCGTCATCGATGGCGCCACACCCGAACCGACCGCCATAGCTGTCGCCGACGCCGGATAGAGATACCGGAACGAAAATGGAATGATCATGACCACGATGAGGATACGCGCGGCGTGGCTGAGAGAGATGACGCGCTCGTCCCCACCCATGGCGCCGCCGACCAGGATCATCTCGCTGAGGCCGCCCGGCATGGCTGCGAAGTAGGCGGTCACGGGGTCGTACTTGGCATAGCGCCGCAACACCATGAGCGCCGCCAGCCCGGCGAGCGCCGTGTAGATCAAGAGCGCCGACAAGGAGAGCGACCAGCGCGCCAGCCGCTCGATCATCGCCGGCTCGAAGCTGCTGCCCAGCAAGACCCCGAGCACCGCCACCATGACCGTGCGCAGACCGCCAGGCATGCGGACCGGCGCCCCGAACAGTGCGGCCGCCGTGGTCGTCAGCATGGCGCCGATCATCCAGGCCAGCGGCAGGGTCAAATAGAAGGCGAGCGCCCCGCCAAGACCGCCCAACGACAGGGCAAGACAAACCGGGGCCATGCGCCGTAACAAGCTTCGATCCATCACAAGGCGGAGCCGGTAACCTGTTTTTCGCCGACGAGCAATGCTCTTGGCCGGGATCGGTGAATTTCTTGCCGCGCCGGGGTGCCTCGGCTAGACCGGTTGCCATTCTTCGAGGACCAGCGACGAGCGATCGGGAGTCCATCATGTCGAGCGGCGACTACATCGACAGCTACTACTCGGCCACGCTGCCCGACCGGCCGGCGCGTTCCGCGCCGCGCGAGAATTTGGAGATTCCGGTCGTGGTGACCCACGACGAGGACGTGCGCGCCGGCCTGGCGCAAGACCTGCGCGACGAGCAGTCCCAGTTTGCCGTCGCCCAGCACCACGCATTCCTGGTTGGGCATGAC
>JBFELD010000069.1:0-8925 GCA_041552375.1 Kiloniellaceae bacterium
CGCTGAGTGCCTTGCGGCCGGCGAAGCCGTCGATGGTTACCGGCTCGTGCAGGATGATATCGACGGTTACTTTGCCCAGTGATAAGGCCCGCAACACGTGCATGGTCAATGTCATGTCTCCGTACCAGGCGAAAAGCGGCCTTAAATAGCGACCCATGGGCACGCCGTCCAGCTTTGTATAGGCCAGCGTGACCGGCTGCACGGTCAGGGGCTGCCCGTGCGGCCGGCGTTCGGCCACGGCGAAGAGCGTACTCTTGAAAGGAAGAACATGGTTGCCATCGCCGGAGGTTCCTTCGGCGAAAACGACAAGACTGTCGTCCGCCGCCAATCTCTCGCCGATCGTATCCGTGTGGTTCTTGGCCTCGCCTCTTCGGCGCTCGATGAACACGGTGCCTTGGACCCCCGCGCTCCAACCGACCAACGGCCAGTTGCGCACATCAGAACGGGAGACGAAACACGCGTCGAGAACCGATCCCAAGACCAGGATGTCGAAGTAGGAGATATGGTTGGAGACGAACAGGACCGGGGCAGGGGCCGGCTTGCCCCGCAACGTGACGGAAAGACCCAGGACCCGGCAAACGTTACGGTAGTACCAGCGCTTGAACGGCTTTCTCCAACGAGATCGGCTGCGCTCCAGAACCCATTGCGCGAGGGTGTAGGGCATCACACTCCCGAAGCCGACGACGGCGCGCGATAAGGCAAGAAACCTGGACCCGAAGCCGACGTCGTTCATCGGCTATCCCGTTCTTCTATCGCGCCGTCCGTGCGCGAAGCGACTGCCCTCGTCGTCCTCCCAGGCGCGTTCGATGCGGTAATGGCGAGAGTACTTCTTCGTCACTTGGGCGGTCTTCACCACGATGCACACGTCCGTCGTGCCGAACTCGTGGTCGATCACGGCGCCATCGCCCACGTATCCGTGCAAGCGAAGATATCCCTTGATCAAAGGTGGCAGCATCTGCCGTCCCTTGCGCACGTCTTCCTCCGGACCGACGAGATTGCCCATTTCCACCCTGCGGCTCTCGACCGCCCGCGGCCGGAGCGCCTCCGGCGCCAAGTGATGGCGATACAAGTAGGCCAGGGGCAGCCGATTGGCTTGAGGATCGGTTCCGGGCAGGCTGGCACAACCGAACATGAGCTCGACCTTGTGATAGAGGGAATACTCGGCAAGTCCCCGCCACAGCAGCGACATCGTCACGCCCGTCCGGTAATCGGGATGAACGCACGACCTTCCCAGCTCCATGATCTCGCCGGGATAGGCGATCAGGGGGCCGATATCGTACTCGTTGCTGGTATAGAACTCACCACAACGCTGAGCCGCGTGCCGCCGCATGAAGCGATAGGTGCCGACCACACCCACCTCTCCAACACCTAGAGAGCGGTCGATCACCAAAAGGTGATCACAGTAATCGTCGAAGCGGTCGAAGTCGCGCCCGAGATTGCGCATTTCCTCGGTCGCGCGCGCGCTCATATCCTTATAGAAGACACGGTAGCGAAGCGCCTGCGCCGCAGCGACCTCTTCGGCCGTCTCGGCCAGACGAATCTGCAGATGCCCGGCTTGGGCATCGACCGGCCGTTCCGCGCTTTTGTGTTCAAGCACCATGGACTTATCGGCCGCTGCGCCGCGTTCGCGCCGATACTGCCGCCTTCGGTTTTTTCGCCAGCATAATCTCAGCCGCGATTATCATCCTCTATGCGCACGCCGTAAAGCTCCAGCCTGTGATCGACGAGCCTGTATCCGAGTTCCTTAGCAACGATCCGCTGTAGCCGCTCGATTTCCTCATTTTGAAATTCGATCACCTCGCCGGTGTTGACGTCAATAAGATGATCGTGGTGCTGATCGGACACGGTCTCGTACCGCGCCCGCCCATCGCCGAAATCGTGCCGCTCGAGGATATCGGCCTCTTCAAGAAGCTTTACCGTGCGGTACACGGTGGAAATGGAGATCGTCGGATCCAGTTTGCTTGCCCGTCTATGCAACAGCTCCACATCGGGGTGATCGTCCGATCCCGACAGCGCGCGCGCGATGACGCGCCGCTGTTCGGTCATCTTGAGACCCTTTTCCTCGCACAGTCTCTCCAAGTCAACGGGCATTGTCGGACCTGCGGGCCGTTTTCCGTCCAAACCGAATTGCCACTCAGCAATTATAACGAAACGACGCCCCACGCAACTTGCGGCACGGCGCCATGATAAGCTGTCGAAAAGCGGGTGGCGATCGAAAATCAGCTCTTTCGACGCGCGCGCGTGCCCAGTCCGATCTGACGTGCCAGCCTCGAGCGTTGCTTGGCGTAGTTCGGCGCAACCATCGGATAGTCCGCGGACAAACCCCAACGCTCGCGGTATTCCTCCGGTGTCATATCGTAGGCGGTTTTCAGATGCCGTTTGAGCATCTTCAGTTTCTTGCCGTCCTCCAAACACACGATGTAATCGGGCGTTATCGACTTTTTGATCGCGACGGCCGGCGTCGGCCTTTCGGCCTTGGCCTCCGATGCAGCACCCGCCGTCGACAGCGTGTGATAAACGTCGCGGATGATCTTTGGTAGGACGTCACCCGTTACCGTGTTGTTTGAGACGTGCGCCGAGACGATATTTGCCGTAAGGGCCAACAGCTCACTGGTTTTTGCTTGTTCCGTCATCCCTGTCTCTTACCCCCAATAAAAATCGAATACTCAATTTAATATTTATTCCTGTACAATGCAACAACCTTCATTTCTAGTATTTGTCACCACCTCTCATGGCTATCTTTAAAAAATTTTCTTCTTTTCGATTGGTTAAATGCTTTGCATTCGGGTATCCGAAGAGCGCCGCGCGGTGGTAACGATCACCGCATCCAGGGCTTGCGGGAGCACCTCTCAAAGATCGCGGACCATCACCAAGGCATCGCCCGGTCGCCCGCACACAAACTGGTAGTAGTTCTCACGAAGACCGACGCGGCGAAATCCGCGCGCATCATAAAAGGCACAGGCATCGAGATTATCGACGCCGACTTCGAGATAAAGGCACTGCGCACCGACTTCCCGCACGCGTCGACAGGCCGCCTCCAATAACACGCGGCCATGGCCATGGCGTCTTTGGGACTGGCGCACGAGCAAAGAGAGGAGTTCGGCTTCGTCACTGGCCCGGCGGGCCAGAAGACAGCCGACCGGCTCACCCGAAACCGTGGCGATCAGGCCGAAAACACCGGGCAACGCCAAGAGGCGCGCCACGGCCGCCTCGTCCCAGACCTCACCGATCGCCGAGGCCGCGCTGGTGTCGGCAAACGTCTCGCTCATCAAGGCCGAGATGACGATCGGATCGAGGTATGTCGCGTCCCGAATTTCGAGCCCACTCAACGGTCCGACCCCACGCCGGCGGGAAGCGTGACATCGGGGGCGCGCAAATAGAGCGGTCTGACGGGGGTGCCGGACACCACCTCTCGCTCGGCAGCCAAAGCCGCGATCCGTGCCGCGTCCGCTCCGTCGTCTCCCTCGAAGACCCGCACATCGTCCCGTGTCGACAAGCCCGCCGCCGCGCGTTGCTTCGCGTCACCGGCGACCAGCAACGGACCCGGCGGTATGTGGCTGGTCAGAGCTGACGGCTCGATCGCGATCGGGTCGCCAAGACATCGCAAGTCATCATAGAAAAGCTGAAGGTAGAGATCCGAGCGTTTGCTCTCCAGCGCGATCGCGAGCAATCGGTTGGCGCGGGCCTGCGCCGGCACCGATGCCGCCACCGCCTCGAACGACGTGACGGCGACGATCGGAATGTCCAAGGCCAGAGAGAAACCCTTCGCCGCCGACAGGCCGATGCGCACGCCCGTAAAGGCGCCCGGCCCGACAGAGACCGCCACGGCCTCGAGTTCGGAAAAGTCGAGGCCCGCCTCGCTCATGACCTCGAGCACCATCGGCACGAGCCGCTCGGATTGCCCCCGGCTCATGGTCTCTCGGCGCCCGGCAAGGATATCGCCCTGCCGCCACAAAGCCGCGGAGCATCCCGGCCCGGCGGTGTCGATGGCAAGAATTGTCTTGGGTCGGGCTCTAGACGATGTCGCAGGCGTCATCGAAGGCCAGCCGCGGCTGCCGGGGATGGAGCGCGTCCTTGTCACCATAGCCGATGTTGCACAAGAAGTTGGCGCGGATCTCGCTGTTCGGAAAAAACTCCGCATCCACCTTCTTGCGATCGAACCCGGACATCGGCCCGCAGTCCAAGCCAAGCGCACGGACCGCGAACATGAGATAAGCGCCCTGCAGGCTGGAATTGCGCTTGGCCGTCTCCTCGATCAACGCCGGCTTGCCCGCGAACATCGCCCGCATGTCGGCATGCGGGGCCAGGAACGGAAGCTTCTCATAGAATGCCAGATCGTAGCCGACGATCGCCGTCGCCGGTGCGGTCATGGTCTTTTCCACATTGCCCTTGTCCAAGGCCGGACGCAGGCGCTCCTTCGCCTCGGCCGAGGTCACGAAAACCACGCGCATCGGCGAGCAATTGGCGCTGGTCGGCCCCATCTTCGCCAAATCATATACCGCTTGGAGGAGCACCTCGCTTACCGGCTCGTCGCGCCACGCCCTATAGGTGCGTGCCTGTCGAAACAACTGGTCGAGCCCGGCGTCCTGGAGGATCTCGCTCACCGGGGCACCTCCCGAGATCGATCGTCAGACAACGGCCCGCACTTCGACGACTTCGGGGATGTAGTGCCGAAGCATGTTCTCGATCCCCATCTTCAAGGTCGCGGTGGAGCTGGGACAGCCCGCGCAAGCCCCTTGCATATGCAAGTAGACCACGCCTTTGTCGAAGCCGCGAAAGACGATGTCGCCGCCGTCCATGGCCACCGCCGGGCGCACCCGCTGATCAAGCAGCTCCTTGATTTGCGACACGATCTCATCGTCCTCCTCGTCGCCGGGCACAACCGCGTGTTCGGGGGAGGCATCCTGCATGACCAGCCGGCCGGCCGAGAAGTGCTCGGTAATGACGCCCAGGATCGCGGGTTTCAGCAAATCCCACTCCCGATCCGGCGACTTGGCGACGGTAATGAAATCGGCGCCGAAAAAGACTTCCCTGACCCCCGGCACGGCGAAAAGCCGCACCGCAAGCGGTGATGCCGTCGCCGCTTCAGGGTCGGCAAAATAAGCGGTCGCATCCTCCATCACCGGTCGACCCGGTATGAACTTCAGCGTCGCCGGGTTCGGCGTCTCCTCGATCTGAACAAACATTTGCCCTCGCACCAATCCAGGTTGTATTCACCGCCATCGCGGCGCTGATTGTTGATTATGTGGTGTGCGGCCAAGGGGTTTGTCAACTCGCACCCTGTCAGGTGATCAGGTCGATCTCCTCTTCGGTCAGGCTATCGGGCACCATAATGACGGGGACGTGAAGCTGGCCGATGTACTTGCCCATGAGCGCGGATATCAGCGGTCCCGGACCGCGTTTGCCGGTGCTGGCGCCGAGCACCAGAACCGAGATATCCGGATCCTCGTCCAGAATCTCGAACAGCGCGTCACGGCGATTGCCTTCACGAAGGTGAAGGATCGGAAGGTTGCCCGAGATCTCGTTCACCTGGGCCGCATGGCGCTGCAGAATTTCCTCGCCTTCGCTGCGCGCCTCCTCGCGCATGAGATCGCCGACGCTCATCCAGTGCTGAAAACCCGAGGGCTCGATAACGTACAGCAAAGCGACACGCCCGCCCGTGTGCTTGGCCCGGCGGCAGGCATAGCGAAGGGCCAGCTTCATTTCCTCAGTCTCATCCACGACGATAAGGAAGATCCGCTCACGAGGTTTGTCCTTGCTTTCATCGTTCATGGTCATCCTCCCGTCGGCAAGCGCCGCGACCTCTGTTTGGTCATCGCCTGCCGCCTAAGCCTTTCGGAATACGGCATTGCCAAGCCATCCGGCAAACAGCGCAACGACGATCGCGATGGCACCATAAAGAGCCGAGCGTTGGTGGGCGAAGTCGAAGACTTCGGCTTGAACGCCAATCTTCGAGACGATGAGCGGCGTCGTCTGAGCGCTTTGCACCCGTTGGTCCCGGATGAGAAACACTTGAACCTGATAGCTTCCGGTCGGCACGTTCGCGGGCAAATGAAACTCGGCGCGGAACAGTCGGTTGCCGAGGAAGACGACCCGCCCCACGTCCGACTGATAGAGCTGCGCCACCTCATGGGTGCGAATGAAGGCCGAGCGCCACCTTTCGATGACGTTCTCGGACGCGATCCCTCTCGGCACGTCCAGCTTCAGATGCTCGAGCCCGATCTCGTGACGGTCCAGTTCGGGCTTGCCGACCAGCTCCTCTAGCGAACGCGACGCCGCCACCGCATAAAAGCTCGGCGCCCGCGCGAAATTCATGGACGCGGTATTGGTCCAGATGCCGAGAACCCGACCCTTGCGGTGCAGCCTGGTCGGTCTGGAGGGTCCGCGAACGACGACCACGACGTCGCCTTCGGCGTCCGTGGCCCCGAAAAGCAGGACATCGGCGCCGGCAAAGCCCGTCGTAATCGCCACCAGATGCTCGGACAGATCGGCTACCAACGGCGCCTGAGCCGCCCGCGCCGCGCCCGCGCCGGCGACAACCAGCAGGAAAAGCAGAACAGCCCTGGTGCTCGCCCCGATCATCCGTGCCCGATCCCGATGCTGTAGATTTCGGCCGGCATCGCCAGAAGGTCGAACAGTAACTTGCCGCAGACCCCCAGAACCATCAGCGCCAGAAGGCCGCGCAACTGCTCGCCGTGAAGCTTGGCGCCGGCCTTGGCGCCCAGCTGGGCACCGATGACCGCACCGGTCAGGAGCAGCAGCGCCAACACGATATCCACCGTCTGGTTGGCATAGGCTTGCAAGAAGGTCACGTTCGCCGTGACGAAGATGATCTGGAACAAGGACGTCCCGACGACCACCACCGTCGGCATGCCCAGCAGGTAGATCATCGCCGGCACCATGATGAAGCCGCCGCCGACCCCCATGATGGCCGCCAAGATGCCAACCAGAAACCCGATCGCCAGCGGCAGCAATGCCGAGATGTAAAGCTTCGAGCGGTGAAAGCGCATCTTCAACGGCAAGCCATGCACCCAGGTGTGCTTGTGCAGCTTCTGCCGCCCGGTACCCGCCGGTACCCAGCGGCGGCGCATGGCACGCAGGCTCTCGACCAGCATCAAGACGCCGATGATGCCGAGAAAAAAGACATAGGACAGCCGGATCACCAGATCGATCTGTCCGATGTCGCGCAGGAATGAGAAAAGCAGCACACCCAGCGAAGAGCCGACGAAACCACCAATCGTGAGAATCCCGCCCATCCTGAAGTCGACGTTGCCGCGGCGCCAATGGGCGAGCACGCCGCTGACCGAAGAGGCGACGATCTGATTGGCCTCGGTGGCCACGGCCACGGCGGGCGGGATCCCGATGAAGATCAAGAGCGGCGTCATCAAAAACCCGCCGCCGACACCGAAGAGTCCGGACAAGAACCCCACGCCGCCGCCCAGCATGAGCAAAAGGAACACGTCGACGGACATTTCGGCGATGGGCAGGTAGATCTGCATCTTGCCTTAATCACCTTGCGCGGCCGTGGCGTGTTCGCCGATCGCCGGTTCCAAGTTGTGGCGGAGCCAATCCCGATATCGCCGGCCGATGGGACCGGCGCCTGACGGAAATGTTACGCCGAAAGTATCGTCAGGCCAACGGCCCCGCGAGCAAAAATCCCCCCAATCGGCGCGTGATCGCGACCAAGAGCAGATCCGGGTCGGGTGGGGTCGCCCCAGGCGATCCAACGACCCGGTGAATCTGCTCTAACTCTATGGCGCCGCTCTAGGGCCGCAAGAATCCGACCGCGCGGTGCACCTCTTGCAGGATCGGCTCGGCAATCGCCGACGCCCGCTCGGCACCGTCGCGCAAGATGCCATCCACCACGCCATGATCGGTGGTCAGGCGTTTCATCTCCGAGCCGATCGGGCCGAGCTTGGCCACCGACAGGTCGGTCAGGGCCTTCTTGAAATCGCCGAAACCCTTGCCTTCGAACTCCGCCAACACCTCTCTCAAGGGCTGCTCGGCAAGCGCGGCATAGATGCCGAGCAGGTTATAGGCCTCGGGCCGGGCGTCGCGCACGGCCTCGGGAAGCTCGCCAGCAGTGTCGAGCACATCCGGCCCGGGAAGCAGGTCGGGGTCGGTCGTCGCCTTGCGAATTTTTCGCGCGATGACATCGGCCTCGTCATTCATGTTGATGCGGCTCATGTCCGAGGCCTCGGACTTGCTCATCTTTCTCGACCCGTCGCGCAGCGACATGACGCGCGTTGCCTGACCGAAGATAAGCGGCGTGGGAATGGGAAAGAGATCGCAATCGAAGTCGTTGTTGAACTTCGTCGCGATATCGCGGGTCAATTCCAGGTGCTGCTTCTGATCGTCTCCCACCGGGACGTGCGTCGCCTTGTAGGCGAGAATGTCGGCGGCCATCAGATTGGGATAGACGTAGAGACCGACACTGGCATTCTCACGATGCTTGCCCGCCTTCTCCTTGAATTGGGTCATGCGGTTCAGCCATCCGAGCCGGGCCACGCAATTGAGAACCCACGCCAGCTCGGCATGGACCGGGACTTGGCTCTGATTGAAGATGGTACAGCGCTCGGGATCGACGCCGGCGGCGAGATAAGCAGCGGTAACCTCGCGGGTGTGAGCGCTCAGCAGGGCCGGGTCCTGCCAAACCGTGATGGCGTGCAAATCGACGACGCAATAGATGCACTCGTAGTCTTCCTGCAACGAGACGAAGTTTCGGATCGCGCCCAAATAGTTTCCCAGGTGCAGGTTGCCGGTCGGCTGAACGCCGGAAAAAATCCGCTTCATCTCGATCCACTCGTCGTTGCCATCCCCAAGACGCCCGCCAAGACATCACGATCCCGGACGTGCGGGGTCCGGGTTATGGCCCCTTGGCCGCGACCGGTCAAGAGGGTGCGGCAGGCCCATGCCCGCCCGGCC
>JBFELD010000070.1:0-8888 GCA_041552375.1 Kiloniellaceae bacterium
ACTTCGGCGCCCTGGCCAAGGCCACGGAGCTGAAGAAGCGCATCTGGTTCACGCTCGGCTGTTTGATAATCTACCGGCTCGGCACCTATATCCCGATCCCGGGTATCGATCCCGTCATCCTCCAGGACGTCTTTTCCCAGTTCAACACCGGTGTGCTGGGCATGTTCGACGCCTTTGCCGGTGGTGCGCTGGGGCGGATGACCATCTTCGCCCTCAACATCATGCCCTACATCTCGGCTGCCATCATCATGCAGCTCCTGACAGCGGTCTCCCCGACCCTGGAGGCGCTGAAGAAAGAGGGCGAGGCGGGGCGCAAGAAGATCAATCAGTACACGCGCTACGGCACCGTTTTCCTGGCCTCCTTTCAGGCCTATGGGATCGCCGTAGGGTTGGAGGGTTTGCAGGCCTCAGCCGGGTCCTCGGCGGTCATCGAGCCGGGGCTCTTCTTTCGCTTCACCACGGTTGTGACGCTGACCGGTGGGACGATCTTCCTCATGTGGCTGGGCGAGCAGATCACCCAACGCGGGGTCGGCAACGGCATCTCGCTGATCATCTTCTCGGGCATCGTCGCCAACCTGCCTCTGGCGCTGGGGCAGGTCTTCGAGTTGACCCGGACCGGCCAGATGTCGGTGCTGTTCCTTTTATTCCTGCTGGTCATGGCGGTAGCCGTGATCGCGGTCATCGTCTTCGTGGAGCGCGCGCAACGACGGATTGTCGTGCGCTATCCCAAGCGGCAGGTCGGCGCCAAGATGTTCGGTGGCGAGGCGTCGCACTTGCCGATGAAAATCAACCCCTCAGGCGTGATCCCGCCGATCTTCGCCTCCTCGCTGCTCCTGATGCCCTTGACGGTGGCCGGTTTCTCGGCGTCCGGTGGGCCGGAGTGGCTGACCTGGGTGACGGCGACCCTGGGGCGGGGCCAGCCCTTGTTCCTGGTCGTCTTCGTCGCGCTGATCGTCTTTTTCGCCTTCTTCTATACCGGCATCGTCTTCAATCCATACGACACCGCGGACAGCCTGAAGAAGAACGGCGGCTTCATTCCGGGTATTCGCCCGGGCAAAAATACCGGCGACTATCTCAATTTCGTGCTCATGCGCCTGACCGCGGTCGGGGCGCTCTACCTCTCGCTGGTCTGTATCATGCCCGAGATTCTTATCACCAAGTTCGCGGTGCCCTTCTATTTCGGCGGCACCTCGCTCTTGATCGTGGTCTCGGTGACCATGGACACGGTGGGACAGGTGCACTCGCACCTCTTGGCGCATCAATACGAAGGGCTCATCAAGAAGGCCAAGCTGAAGGGGCGGCGCGGATGAGCATCATTCTGCTGGGCCCACCCGGTGCTGGTAAGGGCACGCAGGCCAAGCGGGTAGAGGAGAAGTACGGTCTCCTGCAGCTCTCGACCGGCGACATGTTGCGCGCCCTGGTGACCTCGGGAAGCGAGTTGGGGCAAGAGGCCAAGGCGATCATGGAGGCCGGCCAGCTCATGCCCGACGCGCTGATGATCGACATGATCTCGGCGCGGGTTGACGAGCCGGATTGTGCCGGTGGCTTCATTCTCGACGGCTTTCCACGAACCACGCCCCAGGCTGAGGCGCTGGACCGAATGCTGGCGGACAAGGGCCTGGCGCTCGAAATGGTGATCGAGATCGCTGTCGATGAAGAGGAGCTGGTCGGACGCATCACGGGCCGCTTTTCTTGCGCCGGCTGCGGTGCGGGCTATCACGATGTCTTCCATCAGCCCAAGGTCTCGGGCGTTTGCGACAACTGTGGCAACACCGAGTTCAAGCGGCGCGACGATGATAACGAGGAGACGGTGCGCTCGCGGCTCGCGGCCTATCGTGCGCAGACGGCGCCGATCCTGCCCTATTACCGGGACAAGGGTCTGCTGCAATCGGTCGACGGCATGGCCCCCATCGATGACGTGACGCGCCAAATCGAGGCCTTATTGGATGCGGAGGCCTGTTGACTTGGAAGGGCGGCTTTCTATAATCGCGCGGTCCCGCCGCGGCTTGCGTTCGGGCGGTTGCGCTTGTCCGCACGCCCGGCAAGAAGAGCGGGCGCCGAGGAACGGTAAATTTTAGAGATGATGAACTCCGATCGAGGCCTCGAGGGCCGCAACGGGTTGAGGAGCTGACAGGTGGCACGTATTGCTGGCGTTAATATTCCGACGAACAAGCGCGTCGAGATCGCCTTGACCAGTATCTATGGGATTGGCCGAGCCAAGGCGAAGAATATTTGCCAGGCCGTCGGCCTTCCCGAGGAGCGGCGGGTCAACGAGCTTACCGAGGAAGAGGTCGTGCGCATCCGTGAGGCCATCGACCGCGGCTACAGTGTCGAAGGCGACCTGCGGCGCGAGGTCGCGATGAACATCAAACGGTTGATGGATTTGGGCTGCTACAGGGGCTTGCGCCATCGCAAGGGATTGCCGGTGCGCGGTCAGCGCACGAGCACCAACGCCCGGACCCGTAAGGGGCCGGCGCGGCCCATCGCCGGAAAGAAGAAGTAAGACGGTTAGGTTGACTTAGACAAAGCGGAACGGAACCCCAGGCCATGGCCAAACCTCAGGCGCGCCTGCGTCGGCGTGAGAGAAAGAACATCACGAGCGGGATCGCGCACGTCAGCGCGACCTTCAACAACACGATGATCACGATCACCGACGTGCAGGGCAATACCATATCCTGGTCCTCTGCCGGCACCATGGGGTTCAAGGGCTCGCGCAAGTCCACGCCCTATGCGGCGCAGATGGCAGGCGAGGATGCCGGGCGCAAGGCGCAAGAGCACGGGGTCAAGACCTTGGAGGTCAACGTGCGCGGCCCGGGCTCGGGCCGTGAGTCGGCGTTGCGCGCCCTTCAGGCGGTCGGGTTCACCATCACCGCTATTCGCGACGTCACGCCGATCCCGCATAACGGCTGCCGCCCACCGAAGCGGCGCCGGGTTTAGTGGAGTCTTTGCACTAGGACCGAGAAGGCAAACGATCCGTCCGCCGGCCGCTCGCCTGGGCCCGCGCTCAAAGGCCGAAGACGGCGCGAACGGATTGATGGAAGTAAAGATTTATCGGTCGCTCGGGGACGCCGGCGCGCAAGCCGGATGTGCCCCCCGACCTTACCCAAAGCGACGAGGGCATCAATCGTGCTGCAGAAAAATTGGACTGAATTGATCAAGCCGGCCAAGCTCGATATCCAACCCGGGGCCGACGAGAACCGCTTTGCCAAGGTCGTGGCCGAGCCGCTCGAGCGCGGCTTCGGCCTGACGTTGGGCAATGGGCTGCGGCGGATTCTGCTGTCCTCTCTTCAGGGCGCGGCGGTGACCTCCGTTCAGATCGACGGGGTGTTGCACGAATTCTCGTCGATCCCCGGCGTGCGCGACGACGTCACCGACATTGTCCTCAACGTCAAGCAGATCGCGTTGCGCATGGGCGGCGAGGGACCCAAGCGTATGCGCCTGCGTGCCGAGGGACCGGGCGAGGTGACCGCGGGGCAGATCGACACCGGCCACGATATCGAGATCATGAACCCCGGCCTGGTGCTTTGCACTCTGGACGACGGCGCACGCGTGGACATGGAGTTCACCGTCAGCACGGGCAAGGGCTACGTCGCGGCAACTCAGAACCGGCCGGAGGACGCGCCCATCGGCCTGATCCCCGTGGACTCGGTTTTCTCGCCCGTGCGCAAGGTGGCCTATGCGGTGGACAACACCCGTGTCGGGCAGGTGACGGACTACGACAAGCTGACCATGGACATCGAGACCAACGGGGCTGTGAAACCCGAGGACGCGGTGGCCCTGGCGGCGCGCATCCTCCAGGATCAGCTTCAGCTCTTCATCAACTTCGAAGAGCCGCAGCAGCATGTCATCGAGGAAGGCCACGCCGAGCCGCCCTTCAACCGCAATCTGCTGCGCAAGGTCGACGAGCTGGAGCTGTCCGTGCGCTCGGCCAACTGCCTGAAGAACGACAACATCGTCTACATCGGCGATCTGGTGCAGAAGTCTGAGGCAGAGATGCTGCGCACGCCGAACTTCGGGCGGAAGTCGCTGAACGAAATCAAGGAAGTGCTGGCGACCATGGGACTGCATCTGGGTATGGAGATCCCAAGCTGGCCGCCCGAGAACATCGAGGATTTGGCCAAGCGCCTGGAAGAACCCTTCTAGGCGACTGGCATCTTCATCCCGTGGGGCGGGCAGAGTTGTGCGCCCCGGGGTCCGAGGGGGACCCCACCCGCCCGTATCGGAAAAGCGGAGACCTCCTGAGCAGGGAACCGGCCGAGCGGCGGGATCAGCCATCGGTTTCGCGCGCGAAACCTGGATCGCGAGAGGAGAATGCATCATGCGTCACGGATTCGCCGGCCGCCGTTTCAACCGCTCGACGCCGCACCGCAAGGCCATGTTCGCCAATATGGCGGCGGCCCTGATCAAACACGAGCAGATCGAGACCACCTTGCCGAAGGCCAAGGATCTGCGCCGCGTGGTCGACCGTCTGATCACGCTCGGCAAGCGCGGTGATCTCCATGCGCGCCGTCAAGCCATCTCCCGCCTGCGCGATCCCAAGATCACCGAAAAGCTCTTCGGTGAGCTGGCCGAACGCTACAAGAAGCGTCCCGGTGGCTACACGCGCGTGCTCAAGGCCGGCTTTCGTTACGGCGACATGGCGCCGATGGCGATCATCGAGCTGGTCGACCGCGATCCGGAGGCCAAGGGCCTGGACTCAGGTCCGACGCAAGAGACGGCCGAGGCCGATGAGGACGAGGATTAGGCCTAGGCCTTCTCGCGTCCTTTCCCCTGTGTCAGTTCTCAAGACGATTGACCGGACCCACAGCGGCCGTCTGCCTGCGGCTGGGCGCCGCCTGCTCGGCATGGTGGCATTGAGTTTGATGATGGCCCTGGCGGCGGCCTCCACGGCCTTGGCTCAGGAGGTGTCGGTCGAGCGCGAGGTTCCCGCCTCGCGCGGGGAGATCATGCTGTCCTTCGCGCCGGTCGTGAAGAAGGCGGCGCCGGCGGTGGTCAACATCTTCTCCAAGCGCCAGGTTCAGCAGCCGGGGTTCGTCTCGCCGCTATTCGACGACCCGCTGTTCAAGCGCTTTTTTGGGGATCAGTTCAGCGCCGCGCCGAAGAAGCGCATCGAACAGTCCCTCGGCTCGGGTGTGATCGTCGCGCCGGAAGGACTGGTGGTGACCAACCATCATGTCATCGCCGGGGCCGAGGCGATCACCGTGGTCCTATCCGACCGGCGCGAGTTCGAGGCCCGGGCCATCATCTCCGACGAGCAGACGGACCTGGCGCTCTTGGCGATCGATCCTCAGGGCGAGCCGCTGCCGGTTTTGGAGCTCAAGGATTCCGACACCGTGGAGGTGGGGGATCTGGTGCTGGCGCTGGGTAATCCCTTCGGTGTTGGCCAGACGGTGACCAGTGGCATCGTCTCCGCCCTCGGGCGCACCCAAGTCGATATCACCGACTTCAGCTCCTTCATCCAAACCGATGCGGCGATCAATCCGGGCAATTCCGGCGGCGCGCTCATTACCCTGGACGGCAAGCTGATCGGCATCAACACGGCCATCTTTTCGCGCAGCGGGGGCTCGGTCGGGATCGGCTTTGCCATACCCTCCGACATGGTCAGGACGGTCATCGCGGCGGCCGAGACCGGGCGAATCGTACGGCCCTGGAGCGGCCTGGCGGGGCAGACCTTGACCGCCGACCTAGCCGAGGCGGTCGACCTCGACCGGCCCGGTGGCGTCATCATAAGCGAGGTCCATCCCGTGGGCCCCGCGGCCACGGCCGGCCTCGCGCCGGGTGACGTGATCCTTGGCTATGATGGCTATCCGATCGTCGATGCCGAGGACCTGCGCTTTCGCGTTGCCACCGCGACCATCGGCGAGGAGAGCACCCTGGAAGTCCGGCGCGGCGAGAAAACCTTCACCGCCGCGCTGCCTCTTGTCGCGCCGCCGGAGGATCCGCCGCGCAACGAGATCATTTTGCGGGGCAAGCATCCTTTGGCCGGGGCGGTCGCGGCCAGCCTCTCGCCGGCCCTGTCGGAAGAGCTTGACCTGCCGGGCAGGTGGAGCGGGATCGTGCTCATCGACATAAAACGTCGATCACCGGCGGCACGATTGGGCTTTCGGCCGGGCGACTTGCTCCACGCGGTAAACGGGCGCAGCTTCGAGACCTCGGGTGAGCTCGCCGGCATGTTGGAGCGCGGCCGAACCGTGCAACGCTGGAAGATCACTTTCCAGCGTGGCGAAAAGGTCCACAACGTCGTCTTCGAGTAGACATGACCGGACTCTTCGAAGCGAATGCCCCCCGACCCCTGGCCGACCGCCTGCGGCCCGGGCGGCTGGAGGAGATCGTCGGTCAGGATCATCTCTTGGCGGCCGAGGCGCCGATCGGGCGCATGACCGCCCGCGGTCAGTTTTCCTCCATGATCCTGTGGGGGCCGCCCGGATGCGGCAAGACCACTATCGCGCGCTTGCTGGCCGAGGCCTCCGACCTGGTGTTCGAGCCGCTCTCGGCGGTCTTCTCCGGCGTTGCGGATCTGCGTAAGGTATTCGAGCGGGCCAAGCAACACCGCACCGCCGGTCGTGGCACGCTCCTCTTCATCGACGAGATCCATCGCTTCAACAAGGCCCAGCAGGACGGCTTTCTGCCCTACGTCGAGGACGGGACCGTGATCCTGGTGGGGGCGACGACCGAGAACCCCTCGTTCGAGCTCAACGCCGCGCTTCTGTCGCGCTGCCAAGTGATGGTCTTGAAGCGCCTCGACGAGGCGGCGCTTGAAGAGTTGCTCCGTCGGGCCGAGGCGCTGGAGGGCCGAAGCCTGACCCTGACGCCCGAAGCGCGCCAAGCCCTCATCGCCATGGCCGATGGCGATGGCCGTTACATCCTGAACCTGGCCGAGGCGATCTTCGCCAGCCAGGGCGACGAGCCGATCGACAGCGAAGCGCTCGCTAAGATCGTGCAGCAACGCGTGCCGCTCTATGACAAGTCGGAGGACGCGCACTACAACCTGATCTCGGCGCTGCACAAATCCTTGCGCGGTTCGGATTGCGATGCGGCGCTTTATTGGCTGGCGCGGATGCTCTCGGCGGGCGAGGATCCACGCTATGTCGCCCGGCGTCTGACGCGGTTTGCCGTCGAGGATGTCGGCCTTGCCGATCCCACCGCGCTGCCGCAGTGCATCGCCGCCTGGCAGGCTTATGAGCGGCTCGGCAGCCCCGAGGGCGAGCTCGCCCTGGCTCAGGCTGTCATCTATCTGGCGACGGCGCCGAAGTCGAATGCGGCTTACACGGCTTACAAGGCGGCCCGCCGCAGCGCGCGTGACCATGGCTCACTCTCGCCGCCGCCGCATATCCTGAACGCGCCGACGAACCTGATGAAGGAGCTCGGCTATGGCGAGGGATATGCCTACGACCATGATCAGCCCGAGGCCTTTTCAGGGCAAGATTACTTTCCCGAGGACATGGCCCGGGAACACTTCTATCGGCCGGTCGAGCGCGGGTTTGAACGCGAGATCCGCAAGCGCCTCGACTACTGGGCCCGGCTGCGCGAGCAAAAGAGCGATGCGACGGACTAGCATTGCATCGGGCGCGGCCCTGCCATTCGGCCTTACCGTTTGTGGTTGGGGCCGTGGGAAGGCAATTTATTCGAATGATAACGAGCTGACCGAGAGCCCGGACCTCGACGGCTCGAAGAGGGGGAGAACTCAATGACGGAGTATTGCTTGCCGGAAAAAGAAAACGTCGCGCTGATCACCATTTCGGCGCAGCGTGACTTTGTCCGGGGAGAATCACCGCTTTGCGCCAACGGGCATAGTCGCGCCGTGCCGGCCTTGAAGCTTGTGGTCGAGGCCTTTCGCCGTCAGGGCGCGCCTATCTTTCATTCCGTGCGTCTTTATCGTGCCGACGGCTCCAACGCGGAGCCGTGCCGGCGCTCAGCATTCGAGGAGGGCCTGCGCATCCTCATGCCGGGCACCTCAGGGGCGGAGCTGATCGACGAAATCAAGACCGATCCGGCCTTGCGGCTCGATCCTCAGCTGCTCCTATCGGGCAAGATGCAAGAGCTGGGTGAGAACGAGTTCGTCTTCTACCGCCCGCGCTGGGGAGCCTTTCATCACAGTCGCCTGGAAGCCGAGCTGGCGGCACGTGGCATCAACACGGTCGTCATCTGCGGTTTCAGCTTCTCCACCGGCACGCGCGCGACGATCTATGAGGCCAGCGCCCGGGACTTGCGCATCATTCTGGTTCCGGATGCGGTGTGCAATGGGACCGAGGCGGGGATTGCCGAGCTCGGGCGCATTGGTGTCTATCTCATGTCCAGCGATTACTGCATCGAGTGGATCGAGGCTCGCACGCCGCGCGCCGCTGCTTGAGCGGCCACGTCATCCCGTAGGATCGCCGCGCGACTGGATTTGCCGCCGGCCGCCGGCTCTGCTAGTTAGCGGGGACAGTCCGAAGACGGCGGCGGCGAACCTCATGAAGATACTTTTGGCGATAGCGATCGGTGGTGCTCTCGGGGCAATGGGGCGTCATCTGGTCGCCTATCATGTCTATCAATATTTCGCCGGCGGCTTTCCTCTCGGCACTCTGATCGTCAACGTCCTAGGCTCATTCCTTATGGGCGTGCTGATCGAGGTGATGGCGCTGTTCTGGTCACCCTCGGCAGAGCTTCGTGCTTTGTTGACGGTGGGTTTCCTTGGGGCCTTCACGACCTTCTCGACCTTCTCGATGGAGGTGGTGCTGCTCTACGAGCGGGGAGCTCACGCCCAAATGGCCTTGTATGTCGCGCTTTCGGTGATCTTGTCGATCACCGGGCTTTTCGCCGGCCTTGCCGTGGTCCGCGCGGTCGGGCCATGAGCGGCGTCGAGACCTTGAAGCTGGACGACGACGCGGAGGGCGAGCGGCTCGATC
>JBFELD010000071.1:0-8880 GCA_041552375.1 Kiloniellaceae bacterium
GTCTGGACGAGATTGGCTTGACCCTGGAGAAGGCCGCGGCGGTCGACGACTTCGAGGAAAGCCGCCGCGCGACCCACCCCTGGCTTTAGGCGACCTTGCCCTGAACAA
Organism: Kiloniellaceae bacterium; assembly: GCA_041552375.1. Taxonomy (GTDB): domain Bacteria; phylum Pseudomonadota; class Alphaproteobacteria; order Kiloniellales; family Kiloniellaceae; genus JAJFGK01. The sequence continues at coordinate 109 of JBFELD010000071.1, forward strand.
AGGAGTCGAGTGCCCATGACGTCGAACAAGCGCCTTTTGATTCTACCGGGAGACGGCATCGGGCCCGAGGTCATGGCCCAGGTGTGCCGCGTGGTCGACTGGTTCGGCGCGCGGCAAGCGGTCGGGTTCGATGTGGAGGAAGACTTGGTGGGGGGTGCCGCGATCGACGCGCACGGCAAGCCGCTGGCCGAGGCGACCTTGGAAAAGGCGCTTGCCACCGATGCGGTGCTGTTGGGCGCGGTCGGTGGTCCGAAGTGGGATGGCCTGCCGTTCGACGAGAAGCCCGAGCGCGGTTTGCTCGCCCTGCGCAAGGAGATGGATCTCTTCGCCAACCTGCGTCCGGCCCTGTGCTTCGATGCCTTGGTCGAGGCCTCGACCCTCAAGCCGGAGGTGGTCTCGGGCTTGGACATCATGATCGTCCGCGAGCTGACCGGTGGCGTCTACTTCGGCGAGCCGCGCGGCATCGAGACCTTGCCGGACGGCGAGCGGCTCGGCATCAACACGCAGCGTTACACGACCTCCGAGATCCGCCGGGTCGCCGCGGTTGCCTTCGAATTGGCGCGCAAGCGCCGCGGCCTCGTGTGCTCGGCCGAAAAGGCCAACGTCATGGAATCGGGCGTCCTCTGGCGCGAGGAGGTCACCAAGCTGCATGCCGAGAGCTTTGCGGACGTGGAGCTTACCCACATGTATGCCGACAACTGCGCCATGCAGCTCGTACGCGATCCCAAACAATTCGACGTGATCGTCACCGATAACCTCTTCGGCGACATCCTCTCCGACGAGGCGGCGATGCTCACCGGCTCGCTCGGCATGTTGCCGTCCGCCTCGCTCGGTGACCTCGACGAGACCGGCCGGCGGCCCGCGCTCTACGAGCCGGTTCATGGCTCCGCGCCCGACATTGCTGGGCAAGGCCTTGCCAATCCGTTGGCCACGGTGCTCAGCCTGGCGATGATGTTCCGCTACTCATTCGACCTCGGTTCGCAGGCCGATTTGCTGGAACAGGCGGTCAAGAATGTTCTTGCCGCTGGGAAGCGCACTGGGGATATTATGACCCAAGGTTGCGAACAAGTGTCGACCGAAGCAATGGGCGATGCGCTTCTGGCCGAGCTTGGCAGGACGACGGCATAGGCCGCTCTTTCCGAGCCGTCCGCGTAGTGCGTGCTGAGGTGGTTTTTCCGGGCGGCAGCCTTTTTGTCGAGGCGCGCCCGTTATTCATGGGAAAGATAGGGATCGTGCCGGCCTTCCGGCCCTCGTTGGCGGGTGGGTAGGTTTGATGTGCGTACCATTGCGGTACGTTTGGAGGATCCATGTCCGTACAGCTATCCTCAAGACCCTTTGCCTATATCTTTGTCGGATTGACCGCCCTGGCGACGGCCTCGGCCGGGCTCGCGCCGGAGCGCGCGGCCGCATCGGGCTTTGCCTTGAAGGAACAGTCGAGCACGGCGCAGGGCACGGCTTTTGCCGGTGCCGCGGGGGGTGGGGAGGACATTTCCTATATGTTCTTCAATCCGGCGGCCATGGCGCTACATCCCGGCACCAATTTCCATGCCAGCGCCTCCTACATCAGTCCCACCTCTAAGACCAAGAACGCGACCGCAACCACCGCGGCGGGAGAGCCGATTACGGGGTCCCCCCGGTCCGGTGACATCGGTGCCGATGCCTTGCTGCCTGCCATCTACAGCTCCTACCAGGTGACCGACGAGATCTTTCTAGGGCTCGCCGTCAACTCGCCCTTCGGCCTGGCGACTGAATACAACGACGGCTGGGTCGGTCGCTATCACGCCACCGATTCGGAGTTGATGACGATCGACTTCAGTCCGACGGCGGCTTACAAGCCCTTCGACTGGCTGAATTTGGGCGCGGGTCTGCAAGTGGTCTACGCCTCGGCGACCCTCGAGAACGCCGTCGATACCAGCACCATCGCGGACGTTCCCTTCGCCGCCGCCAACGACAGCCAGGCCAAGATCGAAGGAGACGACTGGGGTTATGGTTTCACGCTCGGCGGGATCGTCGAGCCGGTGCCGGGCACGCGCATCGGCGTTGCCTATCGCTCCGAGGTCGACCTGACGCTGGAGGGTGATGCCAGATTCAGGCGCTCTCCGCTGGGCGATCTCGTCAATGCCGGGACGATAACGCCCGGTGGCACAGGGCTCTTGGGCAACAGCGACATTACGGCGGATCTCACGACCCCGGACAGCATCAACTTCGGCATTCATCACGACATCAACGATCGATGGTCGGTAATGGCCGATGGGTCTTGGACCGGCTGGAGCGATTTCGAGAACCTGACGATCAAGTTCCAGAACCCGGACCAGCCGAACAACACCACCGTCCAGGATTGGAACGACAGCTGGTTCGCGGCGCTCGGCACGCGCTTTCGCCCGAGCGAGGAATGGCTCTTGAGCCTCGGTGTCGCCTATGACGAGAGCCCGGTTCCCAATAGCACCCGCACGCCGCGGGTCCCTGACGAGGACCGCTACTGGATCTCGGCGGGCGCCGGCTGGAAGCCGGTGGAGTGGCTTTCGTTGAACTTCTCCTACACACACATCTTCATGCCGGACCCGAAGGTTCGCTTGACCGTGGCCGATCCCAACAACCTGGCGCGCGGCAATCTCTCAGCGGACTATGAGAGTGACATCGATATCATCACCTTCTCAGGCACGATCAGCTTTTAATCCCCGACGGGAAGGGCCGCCCACCGGCTGGGCGGCCCTCTCCCGATCTTTGGTTGACCGCCGGGAGCGCCGTCGCTATAGATGGCGACGTATCGAAGGGTCATTGGGTGCTATCACGATGACAAGGGCCACGCAGGGCGAGAGCAGGCAACACCAAGGCGCGGACAGCGCTTTGGGCGTTTCGTGCGGCCTGTCGGTCGGCACGATCACTACCATGCGCGGCAAAAAATTGTCGGGAGACCCCTAAGGCGGCCTGCTCCACACATATATGACGAAGACACCCCAAAATGGCCGCCGAATTGGCGGCTTTTTTCGTTAGGGCTTTCCGGTGGATATCACCGGGCAAAGGGAGAAACGATCATGTCGGAGGTTCGAGAGCTATGCGAGAAGGACGGCGCGGCGGTGGAAGCCTTTCTCGCGCCCCAAGCCGATGGCTATCTCCATATGCTGAGTAATCTCACGCGGGTCGGCTTGACGCCGGGCCAGCAGCCCTATCAAGGACGTTACGTCGGCGCTTTCGCCGGAGGGCGGCTGACGGGAGTGGCGGCGCTGTTCTGGAACGGTTTTCTCACGCTTTGTGCCCCGGAGGAGACGGCTACGCTCGCCGGGCGGGCGGTCGGGCCATGCGCTTCCAAGGTGACTGGGCTCTATGGGCCGGCGGACCAGGCCGCGCGCGCGATGCAGGCACTCGGTGTCGAAGACGCGGCCCTTGGTTCCAGCGCCGAACTCGAGCTCATGGTCCTCGACCTCGATGGATTGGTGCGACCGCCCGTGCTCGATGACGGCGACCTGCGCACCCGTTTGGTCAGGTCGTCGGAGGTCGATCTGGTGGCCAATTGGCTCTGCCGTTTCGAAGTGGAGGTCTTCAACCGTGAGGAGCAGCCCCGGCTTCATGGCGAGATGCTCGAGACGGTCCAGCGCCGCCGCCGCGAGCACGCCCTGTGGGTGCTGGAGCGGCGGGGCCAATTGGTCGCCTGCTGTGGCTTTTCCGCCCGCTACCGTGACCGGGTGCAGGTCGGCCCGGTCTGGGTGCCGCCCGGCCTGCGCAATGCCGGCTATGCCCGCGCCGTGGTGGCGGGAGCCCTGCTCAAGGCGCAGGTCGAGGGGACGCGCCGCGCCGTTCTCTTGGGCGATGATCCGGCGGCCAAGCGAGCCTACCTCGCCCTCGGCTTCGAGCGTGTGGGCGAACGGGTCCTCGCTTTCCTCGACCGGGCCAAGTTTGGACAACAACGGCGGCTGACGGCCTAGGGGGGCGGGGACGTGGGGAAGTCTGCTTTGCAAGGCTCGATGGCATGGCGTTCGAGCTCCGTGCCGAGCCGGCCGCTGGCCCACAGACCCGCCATGCGCAGGTCGCTGATGAAGGACCACAGAGGATGACGGAAAGTCGCCGGTTTATTACCCTCGATGAAGGCGTGGCCCGCCCAAGCAAAGCCGTAGCCGGCGACCAGCGCGCCGGCCAGCAGGCGCCAGTCGCCCAGCGCGATGGCCAGGACCATCAGCCCGAGGCCCAAGCCGGTGCCCAAATAGTGCAAGGCTCGGGTACCGGGGCGGCTGTGCTCGGCGAGATAGAAAGGCCAGAACTGACGATAGCTGTGGAAACGTTCTGCCATGGTCCATTCAAGCAAGCCTCACGCTTGCAAATCAAGGCTGCCGAGTGTCTAACTGCCCCGGCCAACCTGGGCCAAAACCAAGTTTGGATGACCTCGCCGCAAGGGAAGGAAAGTCGAGAGCTATGGGATACAAAATAGCGGTTGTCGGCGCCACGGGCGTCGTCGGTGGCGAAATCTTGACGACCTGGGCCGAGCGGGAGTTTCCCGCCGACGAGGTGGTGGCGCTGGCGTCCGAACGCTCAGCCGGCCGCGAGGTGTCCTTCGGCGAGGACGATATATTGAAAGTGCGCGACCTTGCCACTTTCGACTTCAAGGGGATCGACATCGTGCTCTCATCCCCCGGCGCCTCGGTCTCGGCCGTGCACGCGCCGCGCGCCGCCAAGGCCGGTGCCGTGGTAGTCGATAACACTTCTTACTTCCGCATGGATCCGGACGTGCCGCTGGTGGTTCCCGAGGTCAACCCCGATGCCATCGCCGGCTATGCCAAGCGCAACATCATCGCCAATCCGAATTGCTCGACGATCCAGATGGTGGTCGCCTTGAAGCCCTTGCACGACCTCGTGCCGATCACCCGCGTCGTCGTGTCGACCTACCAATCGACCAGCGGGTCCGGCAAGGAAGCGATGGACGAGCTTTTCAATCAGACCCGGGGCGTCTTCGTCAACGATCCGGTCAAGCCCGAGCGCTTTCCCAAGCAGATCGCCTTCAACGTCATTCCTCATATCGACGTCTTCATGGAGGACGGGGCGACGAAGGAGGAGTGGAAGATGATGGTCGAGACCAAGAAGATCCTCGACCCGGCAATCAAGGTTCATGCGACCTGCGTCCGTGTGCCGGTTTTCATTGGCCATGCGGAGGCGGTCAACCTCGAATTCGACGGTCCCATCTCCGAAGAGGAGGCCCGCGCGGCGTTGGCGGCGGCACCCGGTGTGGTGGTGCTCGATCACCATACCGACGAGGGCTATGTGACACCTCAGGAGGCGGCCGGTGAGGACGCGGTCTACGTCAGCCGTATCCGCTCCGACCCGACGATCGAATACGGCCTGTCGCTCTGGGTCGTCGCCGACAACCTGCGAAAAGGCGCGGCCCTCAACGCGGTTCAGATCGCCGAACACCTGGTCGGCGACTACCTGGAAGGCGCCGACGCCGCGTGAGACCGGGGTCGAGGGTGGCTTTTCTTCCTGCCTCCCTCCCAGCCGCCCTTTGTCAGGGGGGCTTGCCGTGTGCCCCCCGCCTTTTGAAGGGGGCGGGTTGGCGAGCGCAGACGCCAGCCCTCAGAACATTCGCCTGACGGGAAAGAGACGCGGCGGGTTTGCCATGCGGTTCTGCGCGGCGATCAAGCACAGCTCGCGCGAGCCCGCCTCGGCCGTTGCCGTCATGATGGCGTGGATCGCGCCGGCAACCTGGGCCAGGGCTTCGGAGGGCGAGAGGCCCTTTAGGAGGTGAGCGAGGAAGAGGGCGGCGACGGTATCACCGGCGCCGTTGGGGGCCGGATCGAGGGTGAAGAAGGGGGTGGCGACCAGCCAGGCTTGCCGGGCGGTCACCGCCAGCATTTCGATCACGTCGGGTGCGGTATCCGGCAATCGCAGGCTGGTGACGAGAACGAGCCGCGGCCCGTTGTGAATGACCCGCCGGGCTGCGGAAATCGCCTCGCTGTGATCTCGGATCTCGCCGCCGGCGAGGACCTGAAGCTCGAAAAGGTTGGGTGTGAGCACGTCGGCGTGGCTGACCGCCCGCTCATTCATGAAGTCCGGCACGTTTTCGTCGACATAAAGGCCGCGTCCGATATCGCCCATGACCGGGTCGCAGAGATAAAGCGCGCGAGGGTTGGCCGCCTTGACCTTGGCGACGGCGTCGAGCACGACCTCGCCCAGCGCCGCCTCTCCCACGTAGCCGGAGAGTACGGCATCGCAGGACCCGAGAACGCCACGTTCGGCCAAACCTTCGACCAGCTCGGCCGCGTGCTCGGGTGCGAAAACCTGACCGCGCCACCCGCCATAGCCGGTATGGTTGGAGAACTGGACCGTGTTGATGCGCCAGACCTCGAAGCCGAGGCGCTGCAGAGGAAAGGCGGCGGCGGCGTTGCCGATATGGCCGAAAGTAACGTGCGACTGGATCGACAGCACGTTCATGGTGCGATTTCGGGGACGTTGGTGAGACATGGACGCGGATCGGCTTGTTGTCGGATCGGGTGTTCGGACGGCCTCAGACTATCGGGCTTGACCGCCCTCGGAAAGGGCCAGCCCGCATCCTCGACTTGTCACGAGGCGGCACTTGATTATAGTCGCCGCCTGCGTTCAGTGTGGTGGTTTTGACGTTCTTCTCACTGTTGGAGCTGGCTCGCCTAAGGAACGTCAAAACCATAAACCACACGGAGACTCTTAGCTTTACGAGTGTCCTTATCGAATCATAAGTTCGTCCCGCGCCTGCCAGCAATGATGCGAGCTCTTGATTCGAGACGCTATGGTCGATCCGTGGGAGAAGGAAAGAATGACCAAGACATCGCGTCCGCGCCGCTCCACACTCTATATGCCCGGGTCGAACACCCGAGCCTTGGAAAAGGCGAGAACCCTGGCCGCGGATAGCCTGATCCTCGATCTCGAGGATTCGGTCGCCGCCGACCAGAAGGCCACTGCGCGCGACAACATTGCCAACGCGATCGATGAGGGTGGCTATGGCTATCGTGAGATCGCCGTGCGCATCAATCCCCTGTCCTCTCCTTGGGGCTACGACGACCTGGCCATGGTCACGCGAAGCAAGGCCGATGCCGTCCTGCTCCCCAAGGTCGAAAGCGCCGACATGATCCGTCAAACCGAGAGCGTCATGGTTCAGCAGGGCGCGCGGCCCGAGATGGGAATCTGGGCGATGATGGAAACGCCGCTGGGGATGCTTCGCGCCGAGGAGGTAGCGGGCTCCAGTCCGCGATTGATCTGCTTGGTCATGGGCACGTCCGATCTGGCCAAGGACCTGCACGCTAGCCATACCCGCGACCGCATGCCGATGTTGACGAGCCTTGGGATCTGTCTCTTGGCGGCACGCGCCTTCGGGCTGGCCATCCTCGATGGTGTTCACCTGGACCTGCGCGACGACGAGGGCTTCGCTTATTCCTGCAAGCAGGGTCTGGCTTTCGGTTTCGACGGCAAGACCCTCATTCATCCGCGCACGATCGATGTGGCCAACGAGGTCTTCGCCCCCTCCGCCGAGGAGGTCGAGTGGTCGAAGAAGATCATCACCGCCCATGCCGAGGCCATGAAGCAAGGCAAGGGTGTGGCAGTTTATGAGGGCAAGCTGATCGAAAATCTTCACGTCGAGAACGCCCGGCGCATCGTCGCCTTGTCGGAGTCGATCGCCGCCCGCGACCCGGGGAACGGCCAGACGCGTGGTGTTGCCTAGAACAAATCGATAAGGACCGTCGCCCGAAGATGAGCAAGACCGATCCCGGTAACTTCTTCGAGGATTTCGCCATCGGCCAGGTGATCGAGCACGCGACGCCGCGCACCATCACCGCCGGGGACCAGGCTCTCTATACCGCCCTATACGGTTCGCGTTTCGCCCTTCAGTCCGCCGATAGCGTCGCCCATGCCTGCGGGCTGCCGGCCGCGCCCATCGACGATCTGCTGGTCTTTCACGTCGTCTTTGGCAAGACCGTTCCGGATATCTCGCTGAACGCGGTAGCCAACCTGGGCTATGCCGATTGCGTCTTCGGCGCGCCGGTCTATTGCGGCGATACCTTGCACGCGCGTAGTGAGATCATCGGGCTCAAGCAGAATTCCAACGGCAAGACGGGGACCGTCTATGTGAGAACGCAGGGCGCCAATCAGCATGGCGATCCGGTTCTCGACTACGTGCGCTGGGTCATGGTGCGTAAGGCGACGGCCTCGGCACCCGCGCCCGAGGCCCTTGTACCGGACCTGCCGAAGAGCGTTCCGCCGGAGCGCCTCACGGTCGACAAGGCCCTCAAGCCGCAGGGGATCGATCTCGCTCGCACGGGCTCCCCCCATCTTTGGGAAGACTATGGTCCGGGCGAACGGATCGACCATGTCGACGGGATGACCATCGAGGAGGCCGAGCACCAGTTGGCCACGCGCCTCTATCAGAACAGCGCCAAGGTCCACTTCAACCTGCATAGCGAGCGCGAGGGACGGTTTGGCCGGCGGATCGTCTATGGCGGCCACATCATCTCGCTGGCCCGTGCGCTGAGCTTCAACGGTCTCGGCAATGCGATGAAGGTGCTCGCCATCAACGCCGGCCGCCACACGGCGCCCAGTTTCGCCGGCGACACCATATATGCTTGGTCCGAGGTTCTGGAGCGTCTGGCCTTGCCGTCCCGTGATGATGTCGGCGCTCTTCGCTTGCGCACCATCGCGCTGAAGGACCGCTCGGCCGAAGACTTCACGCTCAAGGACACCGAGGGCGCGTACGATCCCTCCGTCGTCCTCGACCTGGATCATACGGTGATGATCGCGCGCCGCGCATCGACCTAAGCA
>JBFELD010000072.1:0-8830 GCA_041552375.1 Kiloniellaceae bacterium
GAGCCGGAGGTGGAGCCGGAGCCCGAGATCGAACCGGAGCCGCAGGTCGCCAAACTTCCCGAGCCGGCGCCTGAACCGGAACCCGAACCGGAGCCCGAGCCCGAACCAGTGGTCGAGCCGGAGCCCGAACCGGAACCCGAGCCGGAACCCGAGCCGGAGAAAGCGGCGGAGGAGGAGCCCAAGCCCAAGCAGGCGCCGCCGGCCCCTCGCCGCAAACCCGAACGGCAATTGGCGGAGGTCGAGGAGCCGAAGAAGGAAGAGCCTAAAGAAGATGCTCTGAGCTCGATTCTTCGCAACGTGGAAAAGCTCAAGGATCAACCCAAGCCGAAGAAGCAACAGGTTGCCAAAGCGCAGGAACAGGCGCCGGAGCCCGAGGCATCGATGCTCGAGCAGATGGAACTGGTGCGCCTGATCCAAAAACAACTTGAGGCCTGCTGGCGCTTGGAGCCCGGTGCGCGGGACGCGGAGGACCTGGCGGTCACGGTCCGCGTGGCGCTCAATAAGGATGGGTCGGTGCGAAACGCGGAGATCGAGGATGTCAGCCGGATGATGGCCGACGCCTATTATCGGACCGCGGCGGAGAATGCGCTTCGTGCCATCTACAAATGCAGCCCTTTCAAGGGTCTGCCGATCAAGCGTTATGCCGTTTGGCGTGACATGCGTTTGAACTTCAATCCAAGCGAGATGTTTTGAGAATGAGACACACGCTCCGAATACATGACCTGACTGACCTTCTCTTTCACAGGCTGGCGTCGGCCCTTCTTTGCGTCATTGCGCTGCTGGTCCTCGCCAGCGAGGCACGCGGCCAAATCGAGGTCGACATCAATCGGGGGTTCTTCGAACCCTTGCCGGTGGCCGTCACGGACTTCCACGGAGAGTTGGAGGAGGAGGCCAAGACCGGCGCCGACGTTGCCGGGGTTATCGCTGCCAATCTGGAGCGTAGCGGCCTTTTTCGGCCGCTGCCGCCGAAAGCCTTCATCCAGACGCTAGAGTCATTGGCCAACGGGCCGCGTTTCGGGGACTGGCGGATCATCGGTGTACAAGCGTTGATCAGCGGCTCGGTCCGAGTGCAGGGCGACGGGCGTCTCAAGGTCGAATTCAGGCTGTGGGATGTCTTCGGCGAGACCCAGATGACGGGCCTGGCCTATTACACCACGCCGGGCAACTGGCGTCGCGTCGCTCATATCATCTCCGATGCCATCTACAAGCGGCTTACCGGCGAGGACGGCTATTTCGATACCCGCATCGTCTATATCTCCGAGACCGGGGTGCAAACGCGGCGCAAGAAGCGGCTCGCCATCATGGATCAGGATGGCGCCAACCACCAATTCCTGACCGATGGCGAGGAGATCGTCCTCACGCCGCGGTTTTCGCCGACCACACAGGAGATCACCTATATGGTCTTCCGGAAAATCGGCGGGCGCGAGGTGCCGCGGGTCTATCTGTACAACCTCAACACCGGCCAGCAGGAGGTGCTGGGGCGCTTTCCCGGCATGACCTTCGCACCGCGCTTCGCTCCCGACGGCAACACCGTGATCATGTCCATGGCGCATGAGGGCAATTCGGAGGTCTACACCCTGGACCTGCGCACGCGCAGGGAGCGGCGACTGACCAATCATCCGTCGATCGACACCTCGCCGTCCTTCGCACCCGACGGTCAGCAGATCGTCTTCAACTCCGATCGTAGCGGCAAGCCTCAACTCTATGTGATGGATCGCGACGGCGGGAACGTCCGCCGCATCAGCCGCGGCCAGGGCGCCTACTACACACCGGTTTGGTCGCCGCGCGGCGACTGGGTCGCCTTCACGCGCCAATTTCGCGGCGAATTCTTCATCGGCGTTATGAAGCCGGACGGGACGGCTGAGCGCATGATCGTCAAGGATTACAACGTCGAAGCACCGACTTGGGCCCCCAACGGGCGGGTCATCTCTTTCTTCCGTTCGACCCCGGCCGACTCGAAAGGCAATTTCACTCGCAAGCTCTACACCGTGGATGTCACGGGCTACAACGAGCGTGAGATGATAACGCCGGTCGATGGCGCCGATCCGGCTTGGTCCCCCTTGATTCCCTAGGGGCCGACAGCTATAGTCCGCGCGCGAAGAGCGCCGGTTCTCGCGTTTCTTCCGGGATTTTCGATCAGATTTCCCGATTCTTGACACTACTGCCTCCGTTTAGTTCCGGGGGGTTCATGAGAGGGCAGGTTATGCGCATGAAATTCCTTACCCTGTTTGCCGCACTTTTGTTGCTGGGAGCGTGTGAGACGTCGTCCGACGAGCAGGCCGCGACCGATAGCGGTGGCTCGGCCACGTCGACCTCAAGCTCGGACGACTCGGTTTCGAGCACCACGATACCGGGCCCCACCCCGGGCTCGCAGGAGGACCTGACCGTCAACGTCGGCGATCGCGTGTTCTTCGATTTCGACAAGAGCGATCTTCGTCCCGACGCACGCGAGACCGTCGACAGGCTCGCGGTTTGGCTGGGTGGCAACCCGTCGGTCACGATGACGATCGAAGGCCACGCCGACGAGCGGGGCACGACCGAGTACAACTTGGCTTTGGGCGAGCGCCGTGCATCGTCGGTCCGCGATTACCTGATCGCGCTGGGCGTCTCGGCGAATCGGGTGTCGACCATCTCCTATGGCGAGGAGCGGCCGGCCGTCAGCGGTCAGGGCGAATGGGCCTGGTCGCAGAATCGGCGTGGCGTCTTCGTCGTAAACTGAGGGCGCTGGCGCCTCGACTGAAAGTGGTCGCGCGGGGTCGTCCTTCACCGCGCGCGGCGGGGGTGCCTTGTCGCACCATGTTCGGTCACTTCGCGGCCGGAACCCGCCAATGCCGCCATATTGTTGACACGATGAGGCGGCTAGATGGGCTGCGGTCGATATGAGGTGCGCGGCGGAGACGGGCGCATGCGAGTTTTGCGGACAGCTTCCTTCACGGGATTAGCGGGTTCCATGGGGACGGTGGTGGCGAGGCGGTTGCCGATGAGGATGCCCGCCGCCGCGTTTGTCATGCTGTTGGCTTCGTGGTTCATCGTGGATGATGCCACCGCGCAACAGGCCGACCTTCAATCCTTGTCCGACCGCGTGACGCGACTTCAAAGGGAGTTGCAGGATCTGCAGCGCGCCGTCTATCGCGGCGAGAGTGTTCCCCCTCCTTCCGACCTCGAGTCGTCGCAAGAGCTGAGCGGCACTCAAGCGGCGCGGCTCAGCCTGCGGATCTCGCAGATCGAGACGGCGCTGCAAACGCTGACCAACCAGGTGGAGGAGGCCGGTTTCGCGATCGATCGCATCAATGGACGGTTGGATAGTCTCGTCGCCGATGTCGACCGCCGCTTGCAGGCTTTGGAGACCGGGCGTCCAGTGACCGGAGCGGCGCCCGGCGCCACCGTGCTGTCCGGCGGTGCGGCGGCCGCCACGACGGGGACCGCCTCGAGCGAGCCGGGCACCTTGGGGACCATCAGTCAAAGCGACTATGAGCAATTCCAGGCTGCAAAGGCGACGCCGCCGGAGGCGGTCACCGGTGGCACAGGCGCAGCCTCGACGGCGCCTACGGGTGCTGGCCAACTCCCGGACGGCACGCCGGAAGAGCAGTACCAATATGCCTTCGGTCTGTTGCGCCAGGCCAACTACGGTGATGCGGAGGTGGCGCTCAAGACCTTCGTCGACCGCTATCCGGAAAATCAACTTACCGGTAACGCCCTCTATTGGCTCGGGGAGACCTACTACGTTCGCGGCGACTATCAGACCGCCGCGATCACCTTCGCCGAGGCTTACAAAAGCTATCCCGACGGCGCGAAGGCACCGGACAACCTGTTGAAGTTGGGTTTATCCTTGGCCTCGCTCAATGCGGTGGATGACGCTTGCGGCACCTTCTCGGAGTTGGAGCGCCGCTATCCCAACGCGTCACCGAGCATTGCCCGACGGGCCAAACTCGAAAGACAGAAACTGAGCTGTCAATAGGCTGCACCGTCATGACCCGGGCGGGGTTGGCCGCGAGCGGTGATGAGCAAACCTTCTTCCAGCACACCCATCGGCGGCGAGGAGTTCGCTTCCCTCATGGCTCGGTTCGGCCCTTTCGGGCCGCGCCCGCGGCTTGCCGTCGGTCTATCTGGCGGCGCCGATAGCCTGGCCCTGACGCTGCTCTTGAAGGATTGGGTGGACGGGCACGGCGGAGCCATGCTGGCGCTTACGGTCGATCATGGTCTTCGCCCGGACTCCGCCGAGGAGGCGAGGATCGTGGCCGGCCTCTGTGCATCCTTGGGCATCGAGCATCGCACTTTGGTCTGGCACCCGGGTGCCGGCGCGGGAAAGGGGCAGGCCGGCGCGCGTGCGGCGCGCTACAGGCTCTTGAGCGACGCGGCGCAAGGGGCGGGTATCTTCCATCTGGCGCTGGCCCATCACGGCGACGATCAAGCAGAGACCTTCTTATTTCGTCTTAGCCGAGGGAGTGGCCTGCTTGGCTTGGCGGCCATGCCGGCGGCACGATCTTTGCCCCCGATCCGCCTGTTTCGTCCGCTCCTCGACGTGCCGGGCGAACGCTTGCGCGCCACGGTGGCGGCACGCGGGTTCGACTGGATCGAAGACCCCAGCAATCGAGACCCGGCTTACGCCCGCGTGCGGTTGCGCCGGCTCCGCGAAGAGATGGTGCCGGCGGGATTTTCGGGCGCACGTCTGACAGCCGCCGCGCGAACGATCGCCGGCTACCGCCGCGAGATGGAACATAAAGCCGCGGGCCTGATCGCTCGAGCGGTGCGGGTGCATCGTGAGGGCTACGCGACGCTCGCTCGCTCGGCTTTCTTGCGCGGCGAACGGCCGACGCGCGTCATGACGCTGTCGTCCCTCTTAACCGTGGTCGGGGGCCGGGTTCATCCGCCTCGCCGCGCGTCGCTCGACCGTCTCCTCGATTTCATCGAGGATGGCACCTCCGGCTCGACGACGCTCGCCGGGGCGCGGGTGCTGCGTCAGGGAAGTGCCGGTGAGACTGTATGGTTGGTGCGCGAGAACCGAAATCTTGAAAGAGTGAAGGTCGCCGCCGGTAGGTCCACGCGCTGGGACGGCCGCTTCGATGTGACGGTCATCGGGACGAGCGAGATGGGCTTATCGGGCAAGATTTGCGTCGGGCCTTTGGGCGAGGTGGGCTGGAGGGACTTGCCGAGGGACCTGCGCGAGGAAGCCAAGTCTTCTTGCCCCTGGGAGGCGCGGTTGGTGTTGCCGGCCTTATGGGATAAAATGGGGCTGATTTCGCAGCCTCATTTGGGGTATCTTCGTGATGATTGGGCCGGATCGGCGGCTTTTGGGTTGAAATTTCGGCCACGGGCGCCCCTGACAAGGCTCTTTACGCTTGTTTAGCCGTAAGGGAACATTATCTCTATGGCAAGTGGACTGCAGGACGCCTTCAGGGTCAAACTCGGCCAAAGGGGCGTGGTGTCGAGTTTTTTTTGGAATGAGAGGTCCCCCCCGTGAACTTCAGCCGTAATGCCGCGCTGTGGATTGTGATCCTGCTTTTGATTTTTGCCCTGTTCAATCTCTTCCAGGGCAGCGGCAGCCGTGGCCCGCAGTCCGAGCTCGCCTTCTCCGATTTCCTAGACAGCGTCCAAGGTGGCGAGATCGGGGAGGTGATGATCCAAGGCCAGCAGATCACTGGCAAGTTCAAGGACGGTGGCGGCCAGTTTACGAGCTATGCGCCGGACGACCCCAACCTGATCTCCGAACTGCGCTCAGCCGGCGTCAAGATAGAGGCGGGCCCCGAGGAGTCCGGCAACGCGCTGTTGCACATTCTGATCAACTGGTTCCCGATGCTGCTGCTCATCGGCGTGTGGATCTTCTTCATGCGTCAAATGCAAGGCGGCGGCAGCAAGGCGATGGGATTCGGTAAATCCAAGGCGCGGCTTCTGACCGAAAAAGTCGGGCGCGTCACTTTCGAGGACGTGGCCGGTATCGATGAGGCAAAAGCGGAGCTCGAGGAGGTCGTCGACTTTCTTCGCGACCCGCAGCGTTTCCAGCGTCTTGGCGGAAAGATCCCAAAAGGGTGCCTCCTGGTCGGCCCGCCCGGAACGGGTAAGACGCTGCTCGCACGCGCCATCGCCGGCGAGGCGAATGTGCCGTTCTTCACCATCTCAGGCTCCGACTTCGTCGAGATGTTCGTCGGCGTGGGTGCCAGCCGGGTGCGCGACATGTTCGACCAGGGCAAGAAGAACGCGCCCTGCATTATCTTTATCGACGAGATCGATGCGGTTGGTCGGCACCGCGGCGCGGGTCTGGGCGGCGGCAATGATGAGCGCGAGCAGACCCTCAACCAGTTGCTGGTGGAGATGGACGGTTTCGAGGCCAATGAGGGCGTGATCCTGATCGCCGCGACCAACCGTCCGGACGTGCTCGACCCGGCATTGCTGCGCCCCGGACGTTTCGACCGGCAGATCGTCGTGCCCAATCCCGACGTGGTCGGTCGTGAGAAGATCCTCAAGGTCCACATGCGCAAGGTGCCGCTGGCGCCCGACGTCGAGCCCCGCATCATCGCCCGCGGCACGCCGGGTTTCTCGGGCGCCGATTTGGCCAATCTTGTCAACGAGGCGGCTTTGTTGGCGGCGCGCGCCAACAAGCGGGTCGTCACCATGATCGATTTCGAGGCGGCCAAGGACAAGGTCATGATGGGCGCCGAGCGCAGGTCCATGGTGATGACCGAGCAGGAAAAGGAAATGACGGCTTATCACGAAGGCGGCCATGCCCTGGTCGGCATCTTCGTCGAAGGCAACGATCCTCTCCACAAAGTTACGATCATTCCGCGGGGTCGCGCCTTGGGCGTGACCATGAACTTGCCCGAACGCGACCGGCTGTCGATGAGCTACCGCGAGCTCAAGGCCCGCTTGGCCATGATGTTCGGCGGGCGGATCGCCGAGGAGCTGATCTACGGCAAGGAGAATGTGACCACCGGCGCGGCCAATGACATTCAGCAGGCAACCAACATGGCGCGAGCCATGGTCACCGAATGGGGCATGAGCGATAAGCTGGGACGCCTGCGCTACGTCGACAATCAGGAAGAGGTCTTCCTCGGCCATTCGGTTACGCGCAGCCAGACCATCTCGGCCGAGACCGCGAAGATGATCGACAACGAGATCCGCAGTTTGATCGAGGACGCGGAGGCCACGGCTCACCGCGTATTGACCGAGCACACGGACGATCTGCACAAGGTCGCCAAATCCCTTCTCGAATACGAAACCCTGACCGGCGAGGAGGTAAAGACCCTGTTGGAAGGCGGGACGATCGATCGCTCCGACGACAGCGACTCCGGGGTCAGTGGGCAACGCTCTTCGGTTCCCTCCAGTGGCAAGCCGAAGAAGGCGGGCGACAGCCCGGGCGGCCTGGAGCCGGAGCCACAACCTGGCAGCTGACGTGATCGTCTGCCGGGACAGCTCCCCAAGATTTGCGCCAAGTTCCGTTAGCGGCCGGATCGGTCGTCCGCGCATTTCAACATGACCGGGACAGGTCCTAAACTCACGCTGAGACCGGTCGGGCTGAGCGGGCCCGCCGAAGCTACCGGCACCCCTGCACGATCATTGGCGGGAGGTCTCCTCCGTTTCACCGCCTTGGAGGCTGTCCTGCGCCGAGGCACGCGGGTGGTGGCCAGAGAGGTCCTGCCGGTGGAGGCGCTGGACGCCTGGGCGGCCGCGGAAGGCGTGAAGGCGCAAGCGGCCCGCATCACCGAGCGCCTCAGCGCGCCGCGCCCAACGCTCGCCGGTCTTTCTCTGTCGCGCCCGGCCCTCATGGGCGTCCTCAACGTCACCCCCGATTCTTTTTACGCCGGAAGCCGCCGCCTGGACGCCCCACGCGCCATCGAAGAAGGATTGGCGATGTGGGAGGCAGGAGCCGATATCCTCGACATCGGTGGCGAATCGACCCGCCCCGGCGCCGATCCCGTGGGCGAGGAGGAAGAGCGCCGGCGGGTCCTGCCGGTGGTCGCCGCACTGGTCGGGTCGGGTGCGCGGGTCTCCATCGATAGTCGGCATGCGAACGTCATGGAGGCGGCCTTGGAGGCTGGTGCCGCGTTGGTCAATGATGTGACGGCCTTGAGTGGCGATGCCCGCTCGCTCGACGTCGTTGCCGCGCAGGTGGGTGCCGGGGCCGTGCTCATGCATATGCGGGGCGACCCGCGCACGATGCAAAAGGATCCGAGCTATGCCGACGTGGCCTTGGACGTTTATGACTATCTGGAGGAGAGGGTCCAGGCCTGTGAGGCAGCCGGGATCGGGCGGGAACGCCTGGTTGTCGACCCGGGTATCGGCTTCGGCAAGACCGTCGCGCACAACTTGAGGCTTCTCGAGCAGCTCGCCCTCTATCAGGGCTTGGGCACCGCGGTGCTGCTCGGTGCCAGCCGAAAGTCCTTTATTGGCAAACTATCGCGGGGCGAGGAGCCGGCGGCACGCCAGCCCGGGTCTCTAGCCGCCGTTCTCGCCGGTGCGGCTCGGGGATGCCAGATATTCCGCGTACACGACCCTGCGGAGACACGCCAGGCCCTAACTGTCTGGGAAGCGGTCACCGAGGCGCGGGCTTGAAGCGCTGATGGTGACGGTGCAGCTATCCGCGAGATTTATCGTTGTACACCCTCGGTTAAATGAGCCTAGATAGAGTGCATAAGGACCTATTCAAGACCATGGTCGAGTGACGATGCACAGGAAGAAGAGATACTTCGGAACCGACGGCGTGCGGGGGCTTGCGAACAGCGAGCCGATCACCGCGGAGACCTGCCTGGCGATTGCCAAGGCGGCGGGGCTCGAGTTTCGCCGCGGTGATCACCGCCACACCGTGGTCATCGGAAAGGACACGCGGCTGTCGGGC
>JBFELD010000073.1:0-8805 GCA_041552375.1 Kiloniellaceae bacterium
CGCTTGGCGCCGAGCCCGCGAATATCGTAGACGCCCTGATCGGCAGCGCGCTGGATCTCGGCGATGATCTCGGGCGGAAAGCTCGCCGAGGCGCGCAGGTTCCGAGGATCGAGGGTCATGTCTCGGGGGTCCTTTTCCTCTCGCCGTCAGTAGGCATCGGCGTGGTCGGCGTTGAAGTTATAGAGCTTGCGCTCGGAGCCATAGCGCCGGAACCGGCTCGGATCGGCCTCGATGCCAGCACGATCCAGAAGCTCGGTGAGCGTGGCGATATGCTCGTCGCGCATCTCCTTTTCGATGCAGTCCGCACCCAGGCTTTCGACCTGGCCGCGCACGAAGATCCGCGCCTCGTAAATGGAATCGCCGAGGTCAGCGCCGGCATCGCCGCAGACCACGAGGTTGCCGGCCTGCGCCATGAAGGCACTCATATGCCCGACCGAGCCCCCGACGACGATATCGATGCCCTTCATCGAGATGCCGCAGCGCGACGAGGCATCCCCGTCGATGACCAGGAGCCCGCCGCGCCCAGAGGCCCCGGCGGACTGGGCGGCATTGCCCTTCACCCGGACGACGCCCGACATCATGTTCTCGGCGACCCCGGGGCCGGCATGGCCGTGGATTTCGATCTCGGCCTCGGCGTTCATGCCGCCGCAGTAAAAGCCGGTATGGCCATCGACCAGGACCTTGAGCGGTCGGGTCAAGCCGACAGCGAGCGCGTGCGACCCGCGCGGGTTCAGGACCTTCCATTCGGTCTCGTTGGAACGCTCACCGAGGCCCTGAAGCTGCCGGTTCAGCGTGCGCAGGTCCTGCTCGGCCAGATCGAACTCAATCATGACCCGTTCCTCGTCCAGCTGTAGATTTGCGCCGGCGCCGGCTCCCAGATGCGCGCCTCCTTGGCGCCGGGCAAGACGGCGATGGCGCGAAACTCCGTCGCCATGGCGACCCAGTCGTCGGTCTCGGCCATCACCGCGTGCTTGCAGGCGATCGGGTCGCGCAGCACGGCAAAGCCGTCGCGCGTGCCCACGGCGAAGGTATAAAAGCCGTCCAGGTCGCGCAGTCCCGCGGTTAGCGCTTCGTCCAAGCTGTCGCCTTCGCTGAGGCGCCAGGTGAGATAGCCGGCCGCGACCTCGGTGTCGTTCTCGGTCTGGATCTCCACGCCGTGGTGGCGCAACCGTTCGCGCAGACGGTTGTGATTGGAGAGCGAGCCATTGTGCACCAAACAGAGATCGAAGCCGGTCGAGAAAGGATGCGAGCCTTTGGTCGTCACCGCCGACTCCGTGGCCATGCGCGTGTGGCCGAGCGCGTGGGTCCCCGTCAGCTCGCGCAGCGCGAAGGCGGAGACGACATCTGCGGGTAGGCCCACCTCCTTGAAGATCTCGATGGTGTCGCCGGAACTGACCACCCCGACCTCGGGATGGGTCTCGCGCAGCCAAGCGCGCAGCGCGGCAAACGGCACCTCGCCACGCAGGATCGCATGGTTGGCGCGCTGCTCCAGCAATACGGGCCCGAGCGCCGCCGAGATCGCATCGCTCAGGCCACGCCAGTCGTAATCCTCGTCAGGATGCTGCAGGACAACCTTGGTCGAGCCCGAAGGCACCGGGTCGCGGTAGACCGCCACGCCCGCCGAGTCCGGGCCCCGATCGGTCATCTCGATCAACATCGAGGAAATATAGTCGCCCAGGCGATCCTCGACCGCCGGCTGTTTGGCGTAGAGTCCCACGATCCCACACATGGTGCGTCTCTCCGTTAGGGTCGCGGCAGACACTACTCGAAAGCTGGATCGATTTCAATGACAGGAAAAATTTTTTCTTGTCAGGAATGTTACTCGTATCGGTCAGATCACGTCAAGAGCTCGACTTCTGCTCGACGATGACCGATAGAAGCCGGATCGGCAGCTCCAGGAGCTCCTCCGGGCCGTGCGGGGCGTCGGCGTCGAAAAAAAGCGAATCGCCGGGCTGCAACTCATAGGTCCGATTGCCGTGCCGGTAGCGCACCTTGCCGGACAGCAGGTAGATGAACTCCTGTCCGCTGTGCTGGAACAGCGGGAAGACATCGGACTTCTCGCTCAGCGTGACCAGGTAGGGCTCGATCGAGACACCCTTGCCGATGCTATGCCCGAGAAGTTGGTATTGGTGGCCGGCCCGACTGCCGCGGCGTTCGATGAGCAGGCCCTGCTCGGCCTTCACGTGGGTCGCGTCGCGTTGTTCCTCGTATTTCCGGAACAAAGAGGTGACCGGCACATTGAGGGCCTCGGCCAGGGCCCGCAACGTCGCCAGCGAGGGCGAGGTCATGCCGTTTTCGATCTTGGAGAGCATGCCGACCGAGAGCCCGGCCAGCTTGGCGACCTCGCCCACGGTCATGTCGAGTTCCTGACGGAACTGGCGCGCCTGGTGGCCGATCGCGGCCTCGAGGTCGCCCTCGCGCGGGGTCACGCCCCGGTCCGAGCCGGTCACAGACCCCGATGTCTCGCGTTTTCCCTTCCGCACTGGCCGACACCCATCTTCGAGAGCGTTTCACACAACGCGTAAGTGCCGCCTCGTCACGGCGTTGCTTTAGAACACGATGACGTTGCGCAGCGCCTGCGCGTTGGTCACGCCGGCAATCGCGTCGTTGATTTCCCCCAAGGCATAGCGCCCGGTGATGAGCTCGTCCAGCTTCAGCCGTCCCTGCTGGTAGAGCGTGACCAGCTTCGGGATATCGACGCGAAGCCGTGTGGAGCCCATGCGAGAGCCGAGAATGCGTTGTCCGGCATAGGCGAAGTTCACCGCCTCGACCGCCATCTTGACGCCCGAGGCCGGCATGCCGACGACCGTCAAGGTGCCGGCGTCGCGCATCAGGCCCAGCCCTTGCTCCATGGCCGCGGCGCTGCCGACGGTAACGAAGACGTAGTCGGCCCCGCGCCCGCCGGTCAGATCGAAGACCGCTTGGCGCGGGTCCTCCGTACGCGAGTTGAGGGCATGGGTAGCACCGAAGGTCCTCGCAGCCGTGAGCTTGTCGTCGGCAATATCCAGGGCGATGATTTGCTCCGCCCCGCTGAGTGCGGCGCCCTGGACGCTGTTGAGACCGACGCCGCCGGTGCCGATCACGACAACGCTGGCCCCCGCGGGCACCTTGGCCGTGTTGACCACGGAGCCAAGACCGGTGATCACGCCGCAGGCCAGAAGGGCGGCGCTGTCGAGGGGCATGTCCTTGGGGATCGAGGCCACCTGCGATTGATCGACCACGACGTATTCGGCAAAGGCGCCGGTACCGAGACCCTGATGCAGGGTATTGCCGGAAGGCCGGTGCAGGCGGCTCTCGCTGTCCAGCGCGAAGCTGCCTTCACAGTGATGCGGCTCCCCCCGGGCGCAAAAAAAGCAACTGCCGCAGGACCGAATCAAGGTGACGACGACGTGGTCGCCCGCCTCGACGAGCGTCACGCCGGGGCCTGTCTCCTCGACCACGCCGGCGGCCTCGTGTCCGAAGACGGTCGGCAGCGGGCCGCCCCAGGCGCCCTCCATATAGTGGATGTCGCTGTGGCAGATGGCGCAGGCGGCCAGCCTCACCCTGACCTCACCGGCCTTGGGCGCATCGAGCTCGATTTCCTCGACGACCAGCGGCTTTCCGAACTCGCAACAAACGGCAGCTTTCAACGCGAAATCCTCTCAAGATAAGGCGCCGCGCCCCCTCTAAGGAAGGCGCGGCTTCGATCGTCAACGCTTGATCACCAATGCTTGCGCTCAGTGACCGGCGAGGGAGTTCCAGTCGGGCAGAAGCACGATGGAATTGGGGTTGAGCCCCATGTTCTTGAGCGTCTCGACGGTAGCGACCACCTCTTCGGTCTCGAGGTCGACGACGGTTATGGTGCCCTCGCTCATGCCCGGCAGGTTGAGCAGCGCGTTCTGCACGAAGGCGTACTTCTCATCCTTGGTGATGGCCACGTGATGGGCGCCCTCCCCGGCCGGCAGCGTCTTCAAGAGCTTTGGCGCGGCCAAGTCGCCGCCGATGTCGAAGATGTGCAACTTGCCCGGCTTGGCCGTGGTCAGATAGAGCCGGTCGCCGGCATCGTTGAAGTACATCTCCAGCGGGATGCCCACCTCCTCGGCGGCGAAATCGAAGACCTGCGCAACATCGAAATCGCCCTTGCCTGCGTTCCAGGTGGCGGCCCACAGGGTGCCGCCGAACATGTTGGTGATGTAAGCGGTCGGCGGCTCCGCGTCCGGCACGAAGAGAACCTCGACCGGCGCCTCCCCGGACGGCGATTCCTTCAGCGAGAGCTTGTGAGACCCCAGAACCTTCTTGGTGCTCGCCTCGACCGCCCAAATGGACTCGCGTGGATCGGTGAGGTCGCCTTTGATCGTGCTGGTAACGAGGATACGGTCGATGCCGCTATGCACGCCCAGACCGTGCGGATAGGTGTCCGGCAGATCTATGGTGCCGGTAATTTCGTCGCTCGCCACGCTGCCAACGATCACGTTGGCGGACATCATGCACGTGAGGTACCAGGTCGAATTATCCTCGGAGAAGATGACATCCTCGCCCATCACGCAATCGGGCACGTCGACCTTCTTGACCCGGTAGGGCGCTTGCATCATGTCCATGACATGCAGCTCGCCCTTGCCCAACGACGTGACATAGGCCTTGGTCATGGTGCGGTCATAGAAGATATGATGGGCGATCAAGTCCGGGGGCAGAGGCATCTGCCAAAGCACCTGACCAAACCGCTCGGAGCCGGGATCGACATCGAGAATGGCGATACCCTCTTGGCGTTCCTCCGGTCCCGATAGCTTGAGAGTCTTGAGCGATTCGGCGGTCTTGCTCTCGTAGTTCACCATCGCCAGGATTTCGGCGCGGGCGCCACCGACGGATACCGCGGCGGCCAAAAGCATCCCCAAACACACGGTTGTCAGACGTTTCATGATTTCTCTAGCTCCCTGCTGATTTTGCCATGGGATCTTACCCGCTTTGTGGCATTGGGCTAGCAAATTTGAGATCGCGCAGCCCATCGCTCCGCCAAAGTTGACTTGCCTTGCCCTCAGAGATCGGGAAATCTTCCCCGCTGCTGGAGATCTTGCTATGCACAGACCGCTTACCGTCCTCGCGAGAACGGCCGCCGCTTGCCTTCTGGTCGCCCTCGCCATATCCGGTTCAGCCGTGGGGAAAGAGCCCAAGCGCTTCGAGTTGACGATTGCCGAGCGTCAGCTGGCCGAAGGCGGCCCGACGATCAAGGTCGAGGAGGGCGATGAGGTCAAGCTGGTCTGGCGCAGTGACGAGTCGGCCAACCTGCATCTGCACGGCTACGACATCGAGTTCGTCGTCATACCCGGCAATGCGACGGTCGTGGACTTCTCGGCGAGCACGGCCGGCCGGTTCCCGATCACCGTTCATAGCTTCGCCGGCGAGCACGATCACTCCGATCGGCCCCTCGTCTATATCGAAGTCCATCCCGAGTGAAACCGCCCGCTACGATGTTATACCGGCGATTGTGTTTTACGGTTCCGGCGGCGTTGGCCGCCTTCAGCCTGAGTGGCGGCGAGGCCGAGGCCCATGCCTTCGGCCAGCGCTACGACCTGCCGCTACCCTTGATCTATTACATCGTCGGTGCCGGCGGGGTGGTCGCGATGACCTTCGTGATCATGGCCTTTTTCGTGCGCGAGCCCGCGGCGCGGCGCAGTGGCTGGCCCTGGGCGCCCTGGCAGGGGTCGTCTCTTGTCGCGAAACTGGGCCGCTGGGCATGCGGTTTTCTGCAGGCCGTTTCCGTGCTGATCTTTGCCGTGATCCTGTTCGCCGGCTTTTTCGGCGATGCCAACCCGACCCGCAATTTCGCGCCAACCTTCGTCTGGGTGATCTGGTGGGTCGGCCTGGTTTATGTCCAGGCCCTGGTCGGTGATCTCTGGGCGCTCGTCAATCCCTGGGGCGCGCTGCATCGCTGGACCGAGGCGCTGATCGCCGCCGGGCGCGGCGGCCGTGGCCTCGCACCTCCGTGGCGCTATCCGGGCTGGCTCGGTCATTGGCCGGCTTTGGTTTTTTTCTGGGCTTATGCCTGGCTGGAGCTGGTATCGGACGCCGCCGAACATCCCTCGTCCCTGGCCTGGCTGATCGTCGGTTATTCGGTCTTCACCTGGTGCGGCATGACAGCCTTCGGGCGGCGCGTCTGGCTGGAACGGGCCGAGACCTTTTCCGTCGTCTTCGGCTTCATCGCGCGCTTCGGCCCCTTGGCCCTGGCCCATCCGGACCGTGGCAGCAGCGATCGCGCAGCCGGCGTCGGGTTGAGGCCCTTCGGCGTCGGCCTGCTGGTCGATCGGCCGCTGTCCCTTTCCGCCGTGGCGGTCGTCTTATTGATGCTGGCGAGCGTCACCTTCGACGGCCTGGCGGAGACGCCACTGTGGGCCGGGTTCCTCGATTGGGTGGTGCGGTCCGAAGAGTTGCGCGCACCGCTACTGAAGCTGCAGGGAGCGGGGGTGGATCTTCTGGCGCTCATTCGCACGCTGGGGCTGGTGGTCACACCGCTGGTCTTCGCCGCGGCTTATGCGCTCTTCATCGCGCTCACCGTCGCTGCGGCCGGCGAAACGTTGCCGGCACGTCACGTGGCCGGCGCCTTCGTCTTGACCCTGGTCCCGATCGCCTTCGCCTATCACCTGGCCCATTACTTCTCCTTTCTGTTGCTGGCCGGGCAGCTCATCATCCCCTTGCTGTCCGACCCCTTCGGTTTCGGTTGGAACCTCTTCGGCACAGCCAATCACACCATCGACATCGGCATCGTCAGCATGAAGACCATCTGGTGGGTGGCCGTCGCGGCAATCCTCCTCGGCCATCTCTACGCCGTCTACCTGGCCCACGTCATGGCTCTCAGATGCTTTTCCGACGAGCGCACGGCGGTTCGCTCGCAGATACCTTTGATGTTACTGATGGTCGGCTACACCATGGTGAGCCTGTGGATCCTATCGCAGCCGATTGTCGAAACCGGCTGAAACGCGGGTGCGGGGTACGATCAACAGAGATCTTTCGCCAACCCCGCCGGCCATGCCATGCTGACTGTGCGGAGGGCCATGGCGCCGTTCTTTCTTACGTAGATCAAAGGGTTTTACCATGACCGACTATCATCCCCCGATCGACGAGGCACGCTTCGCCCTCGAGGCGGCGGGCGGCCTCTCCGATATTACGGCTCTGCCAGGCTTCGAGGAGGTGTCCGCCGATCTGGTCGATGCGGTTCTGGAGGCCGCCGGCAAACTGGCCGGCGAGGTGATCGCTCCGCTCAACCGGATCGGCGATACGGCCGGCTGCCGGTACGAGAACGGGGTCGTCTATTCACCCGACGGGTTTCGGGACGCCTATCGGCAATACGTCGAGGGCGGGTGGAACGGCCTGCCCTTCGACCCGGCCCACGGCGGTCAAGGAATGCCCTGGCTTCTCGCCATGGCGGTCCAGGAGTTCTGGAATTCCGCCTGCATGTCCTTCGCTCTTTGCCCGCTCTTAGGCCAGGGCGCCGCGCAACTTCTGTCCTTGGTGGGCACCGACGAGCAGAAGGAGCGATACCTGACGCGCATCATCTCCGGCGAGTGGTCGGCGACCATGAACCTGACCGAGCCCCAGGCCGGCTCGGACATCGGCTTGGTCCGCACGAAGGCCGAGCCCGCCGGCGACCATTACCTCATCAAGGGGCAGAAGATCTTCATCACCTATGGCGAGCACGACCTGGCCGAAAACATCATCCATCTCGTTCTGGCGCGCACCCCGGACGCGCCGGCCGGCGTGAAGGGCATCTCCCTCTTCCTGGTGCCCAAGTTCCTGGTCGGCGAGGACGGCAACCTGGGCGCGCGCAACGACCTGCGTTGCATCTCGCTGGAACACAAGCTGGGTATTCACGCCAGTCCGACCGCGGTCATGGCCTTTGGCGAGAACGAAGGCGCCATCGGGTATCTGATCGGCGAAGAAAACCAGGGCCTCGCCAACATGTTCGTGATGATGAACAACGCCCGGCTCGGGGTTGGCCTTCAAGGCACGGCAATCGCGGAGCGCGCCTATCAGCAGGCTCTTGCCTACGCCAAGGAGCGTCGCCAGGGCCATGCGAGCGGTCATGGTGGCGAGGGACCGGCAACGATCATCCATCACCCCGATGTGCGGTCCATGCTGATGCGAATGAAAGCCTTGATCGAGGCGTCGCGCGGTCTGGCCTATTATGCCGCCAGCCGGGCCGACCTGGCACACGCGCACCCCGACGCGTCGACGCGGGCAGCGGCGCAAGAAGAATTGGATCTTCTGACACCCGTCATCAAAGCCTGGTCGAGCGATAACGGTATCGAGATCGCGTCCCTGGGCGTTCAAGTCCATGGCGGCATGGGCTTCATCGAGGAGACCGGCGCCGCCCAGCACTACCGCGATGCTCGCATCTGCTCCATCTATGAGGGCACCAACGGCATCCAGGCGAGCGATCTCTTGCGCCGCAAGCTGGTGGGCGACAAGGGGGCCGCGCTCGACCAGCTGATGGCCCGCATGGCCGAGACGCAAGTGGAGCTGACGGCCGCCGGGAGCGATCACGCGCTGGCGCTGGGCTCAGCCCTGAGCGACGGCCTTACGGCACTGCGCGAGGCCTCGGGCTGGCTGCTCGAAACCTATCCGGCCGACGCGGACGCCGCCGCCGCCGGGGCAACACCCTACCTGAAGCTCTTCGGCATCGTCGCCGGCGGCTGGATCATGGCGCGCTCCCTGCTGGCCGCGGAGGCAGCCCTTGCCGCCGGCAAGGATGAAACCGCCTTTCTGGAAGCCCGTTGCTTGCTGGCCCGCTTCTACGGCGATGCGGTCCTGCCGGAAGCGCTCGGGCTATCGCGC
>JBFELD010000074.1:0-8774 GCA_041552375.1 Kiloniellaceae bacterium
ATGCTTGCCATAGGTGTGGAGCGAGAGGCTCACTTTGTCCGTGTCGTTCCAGACGGTGTGAATGTCTTCCGGGAGGACGCAGGAAATCTTGCCCGGACCCATCCTGATTTCCGTTTGACGCTTGAGGTCCGCATAGCCTGGCGTCGAGCCGTCGTCGACGCGCTGCCACCAAGTCTCGAGTTCTTCGCCTTCCACGCCGACGACCACGCCCCAGGTCTTATGGTTGTGTGCCGGGGTGCCACGATGAGGAAGCCAGGCGATCAGGAAAACGGCGTTGCTGTGGTCCGCCTCTTCGTGCAGCAAGTGGAACGCGAACCCCTGCTCCTCGTCGCACGCGTAGTGCTCGTCCTTGATGAAACCGGGCACCGCGGCCAATTTCTGCGCCAAAGGCGCGACGCGTTGAACGATCTTCCTATCGTCGTTTTCCTCGTCGCGGATCCTGCGCAGATCCTCGACGTAGCGAGTGAGGTCGTATGCCGTATCGGACATGGATTACTACCCTCCAAGAGACGTGCTCAAAACGATCTTACATCGCAACGCGGGAACGAAAACAAGACCGGTCGGGTCGGCTCGATCGTCTCATTGGCTGGGCAGGCGACTTGGCCTTACGAGCCCCGGATGGGGTCGGCCGCCATCTTCGCCAACGTAAGAGCGAGCACGCGCGCGCCGGCAGCGAGATCCTCGGGCCTCGCGTTCTCCGCCGGATTGTGGCTGATGCCCTTTTCACAGGGCACGAAAATCATGCCGGTCGGACAGACGTCATTCAAAAACAGGGCGTCGTGAAAGGCGCCCGACGGCAATGGGATCGCCGGAAGCGCAAGGCTTCGCGCAGAGTCCGTGATCAACTCCCGCATGCCTTTGTCGAAGACACAGGGCCGCCGGTCGAAGGTCTCCCGAACTCGGACCTCGCACCCTGCGGCCGCCACTTCGCAGGCCGGCCGCACGGCTTCACTCAGGCGCTCGAGCACCTCGGCGTCCGGGTGGCGTAGATCGATCGTGAAGACCACCTGACCGGCCACCGAATTCGGCGTATTCGGCGAGACCTCGAAGCGGCCCACGGTGAAGCGCACCGTATCCGTTTCGTCATGCATGATTTCATTGAGGCTTCGTACCGCCGCGAGCGCCGCCTGCAGAGCATCACGGCGGCCGCGCATCGGCGCCGCGCCGGCGTGTGCGCTCTCCCCCAGCACCTCGATCTCGAACCAACGCAAACCCTGGATGCCGGTCACGATCCCGATCGGCACCCCCTCGGCTTCGAGGCGTGGTCCCTGCTCTATATGCGCTTCCACGTAACCGGCGACGGGAAAGTTGAACCCGACGGCCTCGGCCTCCGGGGTCGCCGCCAGGGTGTGCTCAAGGGCGTCGCCAAAGCGAATACCCTCTGCGTCGCGCGCCTCGAGACAATCTTGAAGTCGCCGAGCACCGGAAAACACCATCGAGCCCATTGCGCCCGGCGCGAAACGTCCACCCTCCTCGTTGGTCCAGGCCACCGTGACGACCGACCGATCGGTGGCCAGGCCGGCATCCTCCAACGCCTCCAGCGCCTCCAACCCGGCGAGCACGCCGTAAACGCCGTCGAAGCGCCCCCCTTTGGGTTGGCTATCCAGATGACTGCCGGTCAAGACCGGCGGCGCGGCGGGAGCCCGGCCGGATCTGCTCACAAAGAGATTGCCGATGCCATCCACCGCTATCCCGAAACCGCGGGCCCGGGCCCACTCGATCAATTGCCGCCGCGCCGCGATATCCTCGTTCGACAGCGCCTGGCGATTGACGCCGTTGCCGGGTATGGCGCCGATCCGTGCCATTGTCATGAGCCGTTCCCAGAGCCGGTCCTCCCTCACCCGCTCGGCGAGGTTCGCCATTGATTGCAAGGGCTCCAGCACGGGACCGGCTTTGCTCATGCCACGCCTCCCCCGACCCGTCGCGAAAAACTGCGCGATCTAATCATGTCTCGCCTTAATACCATCCGCGTGCGATCTCCGCCCCAAGCCCCTCGGCATAGAGATCGATACGGCGGTCGCGGAGGAGATGGTTGAAGTCGTTCAGGTTTCGCATGCGCCGGGCATCGGACAGGTTGGCCTCGGCAATGATCATCTCTTCCCGGTCGTCGCTTGCCGGGCCGGCGATCGGCCAACCGCTGTAGCCCACGACCAGGCTGGAGCCGATGAAGGGCTGTCCGCGTTCGCTGCCGATTCGGTCGGCACAGGCGACGTACATCGAGTTCGCGTGCGCGCCGGCCATGGCCAGCACGTTGGCCATTTTGGGTTGGTCCTTGGGCTGCTCGGGCATCGGAACCCAGTTGGTCGGCACGCAAAGAATGTCCGCGCCCTGAACGGCGGCCAGCCGAAACAGCTCCGGAAACCAGATATCATAGCAGATGGCCGCGGCGATCCGGCCGATCTCGGTATGGAACACCGGCATGCCCAGGTTTCCCGGCTCGAAAAACAGGTTTTCGGCGCCCCAAAGATGGTTCTTGCGATAGGTGCCGATGAAGCCTTTCGGTCCGATGACCGCCGCGGAGTTATAGAGCGCGCCGCCATCGCGCTCGGCGATCCCCGCGACGATGTGCAGGTTGTGGCGTCCGGCCGCGGCCACCCACTTCTTGGTGGTTGGGCCGTCCGGTATCTCCTCGGCCAGGGCGAAGGCTTCCTCACGGGTCTCGAAGACATAGCCCGAATTGCACAGCTCGGGCAGGACGACCAGGTTCGCGCCAGCCTTGGCCGCCTCCCGGATCATCTCGAGGCTGCGGGCAACGTTCTTCGCCTTCTCCGCGATGATCGGCTCCATTTGGAGACAGGCAATGCGCACCTTGCTCTCCGGCGGATGCTTGGTCGTCGACATGGCATTGCCTCCCTTCGGTGTTCATCGACAATTCGCGCGGGACCGCGCGGGTACCGGGTTCTACCCCTCACGGCGCGCTGCCGCCACCGCCTTGCCGGTCCGGCGGCGGCTTGAGCAACATCTCGGAGACCGCCTCGGGCACGCCCTCGGCGGCCTGGCCGCGCTTTGGCATCCCCTCGACGAAGGGGAGGAGTTGCAAACGGGCAATGTCGTGGACCCGGCGCAGCTCGGCAACCGGCTCTGCATGTTCATCGACCCGCAGGTCCAACCAGGGATACGCCTCCCCGTGGTGGACCCGCAGTGCCGCGGACTGCTTGCCGCGCTTGTCGCCGCCGGCCGCCTGGCCCGCTTCCAGGGCACGCAGCAGGCGCTCGGCCAGATCGCAGGACGCAGCGTCTTCAAAAGCCTCGACCATTGCTTTCAGCGTCGCCTCGCCGACCAACATGTTGCCCTGCACGGCGCACCCCTCCAAGACGATGTCGCCACACCAAGGCGTGCAGTGCTCGCCGGTCCAGGCCGCCGCCCGGCCCTGGCTGTCGACCACACCGACCTGACGCAGATCCGAGCGCGCATCTTCCGCCAGAACCTGTTCCAGCGCCGCGGGGCCCGAACGTCCCTTACTCATCAGCTCCATCGCCTCGATCGCCAGGTAGGGATTGACCCAGGACTGGGTCGAGACCGCCCCCACGCCTGCCACGACGTGCGGGCAAATCGCGCCCACCGCCGGCACGGCGGTGCTGACCGCGACCCCCAGCATGCCGCTGCGCGGGCAGCGGGCCACGATGGAGAAGGTCGCCAGCTCGAGATTGGCCATCGGCTCCTCGCGTCTCAAACCGACAGATGGTCGGCTATTCGCGCGGCGACCCGCGGTTCGTCGCTGGCCCCCGCATCATCGATCTCCCCAAGCTTCAGCACCGCCCAACGGTCGGCGACGCTCAGGGCGAAATGAACGTTCTGCTCGACCAGCAGCATCGACACGCCGGTGCGCTCGCGCTCACCGCCGAGCGCCGCGGCCAAGCGCTGGATGATCGAGGGTTGCAGCCCCTCGGTGATCTCGTCGACCAGCATGAGCTTCGGCCGGGCCATGAGCGCGCGCGCGATGAGCAGCATCTTCTGCTCACCACCCGAAAGCGTGCCGGCGCGCTGCTTGACCCGCTCCCGCAGGAAGGGGAAGACCGTGCCGATGCGCTCGAGCTCCTCGTCGTACCAGGTCGATCGCGGATGGCCGAGGCGCAGGTTCTCCGCCACCGTGAGATCCTGGAAGATCGCTTGCTCCTGCGGCGTATAGGAAATGGCATTGCGCGCGATGCGATGTGGCGGCCCTCCGGTCACGTCCTGGCCCTGGATGACGACCCGGCCCTCGCGCGCCGGCAAAAAGCCCATCGTGGTCTTCAAGAGGGTGCTTTTGCCCATACCGTTCTTGCCGAGCAGTGCGACGATCTCTCCCGGCGCGACGCTCAAGCTGACCCCGCGCACGACGATCGCCTCGTCGTAACCGCTGGTCAGGCCCTGGATCTCCAGCACTGGCCGGTCGCCGCTCATGCCGGGCCCTCCTCGCCGGGCTGAGCGCTTCCGGCATAGATCTCGCGCACCAGATCGGACTCGATGACCTCCTGCACCGACCCGTCGAGAACGATCTTGCCTTGATGCAGAACGATCACCCGCGAGCTGATCTCGCGCACGAAGTCGAGGTCGTGTTCGACCAAAAGAATGCTCAGGCGCTCGCGCTCGGTCAAAGAAGTGAGGATCGAGCCGATCCGCTCGCGCTCGACCCGCGTCAACCCCGCGGTCGGCTCGTCCAGAAGAACGATGCGCGGCTCCAAAGCCAGCACCATGGCCAGCTCCAACGCCTGTTTTTGCCCGTGGCTGAGGTGGCGCGCCTCGGTATCCAGGGCCGCCGCCAGGCCGGTCTCCTCGACGATGCGCAATGCCGCCTCGGGAAGCCTCAAGACCATCTCGCGTGCCCAGGGCGACGGGCGCTCCAGGCGATAGCGGGCGACCCGCAGGCACTCGGCAACCGTCAGCGTGGCGAAGACGTTGGCGGCCTGGAACTTGCGCCCGATGCCCAGCGCCACGCAACGGTCGGGTGGCCAGCGCCCCAAGGCCTGGCCGAAGATCGTCACCTCGCCCCCGGACCGCTCGAAGCCGTCGGCCAGGCAACGAATGAGCGTCGTCTTGCCGGCGCCATTCGGGCCGACCAGGCTCAACAGCTCTCCCTCGTTGGCCTCGAAATCGATGCCCTGCAGGACATTGAGGCTCCCGAAATGACGCTCGACTCCATGGACCACGAGCGGTCGGTCGGCCCGCTCTCTCGCCGAGCGCGATGACACGCCCGCAAGCGTAATGGTCTCCCGGCCGCGGCGCGAGCCGGCGAATAGGCGCCGCCACAGGTTGGTGACGATTGGCATCAGGCCCTGGGGCAGGGCGACGATGACGGCGACGAAGGCGATCCCGACGAGCAGCTTCCAGTAAAACGGCAGGCTGCCCGATAGGTAAGAGCTGGTCAGATCGATGCCCATCGCGCCGATCACCGGGCCGATCAGCGTTCCACGGCCGCCGAGCGCGACCCAGATCAGCAACTCCGTGCCGAGCAGGAAACCCGTCAGCTCGGGCGCGACGACGTTGGTGAAGGCGGCATAACCGAAACCGGCGATCGAGCCGATACCGCCGGCGGCGGCCATAAGCAGGATCTTTATGCGTGGCACCGGTATCCCGAGGTAGGCGCAGCGTGTCTCGTTCTCGCGGATCGCGATGAGCACACGGCCCATGTCGCTGCGCACGAACAGCCAGGCGAGGCCCGTGACCAGAACGAGAAAACCGCCGGCGATCCAGAACCAGATCTCGATCGACCAGTAATAGGTGGGAAAGCCGGACAAACCGCTGCTCGATCCCGTGAAGCGTCCGCCAGCGAAGACCACCTGGGTCAGCACGATCGGAAGCGCCAGCGTGACGATCGAGGCATAAAGCGGCGACGCACCATGATAGAAAGCAAGCCATCCCACCAGCGCGCCCACCGCCATGGCCGAGAGCACGCCGATGGCCAACGCCGCCAGTGCCCAGCCGGCGCCAAACCCGGCGTGCGTGAAGATCAGCGCGCAGGCATAGGCCCCTATCCCGAAGAACGCCGACTGCCCGAACGTCAGGATACCCGTATAGCCCCAGAGGATGTCGACCGTCAGTGCGAGTGCGGCCAGGAGCAAGGCGCGGATCAGAATGTTGACCGTATAGGTGTCCAGCACGAAGGGCGCCACGGCCAAGACCACAACCGCGAGACCGGCACCCAGCAGCACGCTGCGAATGTCCGAGCGCCGACCGCCCGCGGTCCCCGCGCGCCCGACGGACGAGCCCTGTGCTTGCTCAGCCACCGAACAGGCCTCGCGGGCGGATGCGCAGGATGAATGCCGCCAGCACGACGATGGTCAAGCCGCCGAGGATCGGACTGACATAGGTGCTGACCACGACCTGTGCGCCGCCGAGGATGAGTGAGGCCATCATCAGCCCGGGAATCGACACGCCCGAAACCAGGACCAGCATGAAGGAGTTGACCAGCCAGGGCAGGCCCAGATTGGGATCGACGGAGATCAGGGGCGTAATCAGAGCGCCCGCCATCGTCGCCAGAGCCGCGCCCAGGCCGAAAGTCAACAGTCGGACGGCGGTGCTGTCGATACCAAGGCCGCGGGCCAGATCCTCGTTCATGATGACGGCGCGCGCGTTCAACCCGAAGCGGGTGAAATAGAGCAAGCTGGTCAGCGCGATCCCGATTACCGCGCTCAAGGGAATGAGCACGAGGCGATAGGTCGAGTAGGACTGACCGAGAAAATCGATCGCCCCGGTCATCGGGGTCTGCACGAACTGGACTTCGCGCCCGAAGCCGATGGTGATGAGCTGGCCGATGATGATCCCCAGCCCCCAGGTCGCCAGTATCGCATCGAGCGGACGCGTGTAGAGCGGCCGGACGATGGCCAGCTCCACCACCAGACCCAGCAGGAAACCGACGAGGGCAGCAAAGGGGATCGCCAGCCAGGGGTTCCAGCCCAAGGCCGTTGCGACGAAAGCGGCGTATCCACCGATCGTGAGGAAGGCGCCGTGGGCGAAGTTGATGAGCTTCATGACGCCCAGAATGATCATCAACCCGGTGGCCACCGCGAAAAGAATGGCGGCGGTGGTGACGATATCAAGCAGCAGAACGCCCAAGACCCCTAACCTTCAACAAAAGGTGGCGTTGAGGAAATCGCCCGGCTGGCCGTGCGGCGGCGCAACCGGGCGAAGGCTTGCTATCCTAGAGGTTCGGGCACTGTTCGCCCGGATCGACGTCCTTGAAGCTGGCAATGACATCGACACCGCCCTCGGCCGTCACCTGACCGAGATACATGGTCAGCGGCGCGTGGCGCTGCTTGTTCATCTGGATACGCCCGCGCGGGCCCATGAAGGCGACCTCGTCCAAAGCGTCAATCACGGCTTGGGAGTCGGTTGTGCCGGCCTTCTCAACTGCCAACTTATAGAGGTAGACGCCCTCGTATTGGGGCACGGATAGGTCGTTCGGGGTCTTCAGCTCGTCCCCGAAGTGCGCCGCCATGGCCTTGAGAAACCCCTGGTTCTCCGCGCTGTCGATGCCGGTGATATAGGACGCGGAAATATAGATACCGGCGGCGTCGGCGCCCATGTTGCGCGCCGTGCCCTCGTCGACCGCGAGGTTGCCGTAGGGAATGTCGATCCCGGCGGCCCTTAGCTGCTTGGTCAAGGTCACGTTCGGTGCGCCGCCCGCCGTCGAAGTGATCAGCGCGTCGGGGTTGGCCGACTTCAGCTTGCTGATGATCGCCGTCCAGTCGGTGCCGTCCATCGGAAGGTATTCCTCACCGAGAACCTCACCTCCGTTGTCCGCGATATAGCTGCGCGTGAACTCCAGCATTCCACGGCCAAACGCATAGTCACTGCCGACGAGGAAGAACGTCTTCGATCCCAGCTTGCCCATGAAGTGGTCGACGATCGGCGCGACCTGTTGTTCGGGCACCCACGCGTTCACGTAAAGCCACGGGCTGCAGGAGCGCCCCTCGTAGAAAGATGTGTAGATGAAGGGAACCTTGCCGCGGTTGACGATCGGCAGGCCGGCGTTGCGCGCGGCGCTGGTCTCCATCGAGATGAGCACGTCCACCTCTTTCTGGAACACCAGAGAATCGAACGCCTTTTGCGCGCCCTGCGCGCCGCTTCCGTCGTCGGCAACCACGAGCTCCAGCTTGCGGCCCAACAATCCACCGGCTTCGTTGATCTCCGCAACCGCGAGTTCTCCGGCCTGAACGACCGACGGCGCGACGACGCTGTTCGCGCCGCTGAGCCCGACCGGAACACCGATCTTGATCGTATCGTCCTCGGCAACCGCGGCCGATCCCATGGTAAGGGCCGTGGCAACCGCCACCGCACTCGCCCAGCTAGCAATGTAACGTGCCTTCATGATGTCCCTCTCCCTGATTCGTTGATAACCCGTGATATCGAAATTCGATGCCGCCGGCCGGCCCATCCGGCCGGCAACCGCCCTGGTGCCTCGAGCCGCGCCAACAGCCGATCAACGTGCCCGCTTGTCTGGGGATAGCTTGCGAAATTCGCTTGAGAGTCGGCGCACAGCAACCCGTCGTCGCCTGCCGTCTTCTCATGCATCTCGGGTATTGCCCCCCACCATTCGTGGCCACGTTCAATCGCGCCATCGTTTTGTGTAGCCAAGCTTTCCAATTGGATGACCTTTTGTCAAGTGACTTGAATAATGTTACTGTGATTTGAACAAAGCAGCCGCTCCGTGGTCAGACGTGACGGCGGATGGAGGCACGAATGCGAAGACACGGCGGGACGGCGATAACATGCCGGATTTGGAGTTCAACGATTTGGGGACGAAACTGCGGCACGCGCGGCGGGTAAAGCGTCTGCGTCTCAAGGATGTCGCC
>JBFELD010000075.1:0-8770 GCA_041552375.1 Kiloniellaceae bacterium
GCAGGTGAAGCCGGTTTGTTCGACCAGGTCGCGCACAGCCTCGGCATCAAGCAGATGACTGGCCTCGGGCTGCGAGGCCCAGGGCAGGGGAAAGACCAGGTCGCCCGCGACCGGGCCGGCAACGACATCGTAGACCGCGAAGCGGCCTCCCGGCTGCAATACGCGATGAGCCTCGCGATAAAGCGCGCTTTTGTCGGCGATGTTCATCGCGGCGTGCTGAGTGAAGGCGGCGGTGAAGTGCCCATCCTCGAAGGGAAGCCGGCAGGCGTCCGCACAGGTGAAGCCGACCCGTCCAGACAGGCCGACCAGTTGGGTCAGGGCCTCGGCCGTGGCGATGAACTCGGGCGTCAGGTCCACTCCTTCGACACGGCAGCCGCCGGCGTCGGCGATCTGACGGGCGGGCCCCCCGAGGCCGCAGCCGATATCGAGGCAGAGGTCGTCCGCCCCGGCGGCGAGGACCGAGGCCAGTTCCGCCGTGGCCTCGTGTCCGCGGTTATGAAACTGGTCGAGCGCGCGCAGGTCCTCGAGGCGCGGTGGCGCGGTCGGTTTGCCATCCTCGGCCAGGACCGCGAGAATTCGCTCGCTCAGCTCGCCGTGGCGTCCGTAATGAGCAGTGACGTTAGGATGTGGACTCATAATTCAGACGGCCCACACCTCTTTGCGCGCCAACGCGGCCTCGCCTGGATTATGAGTACACATCCTAGAGTGTGTCATTCGGTGGGCCGCAACTTACCAATTCGAGCAATGAGCGCGCACCAGGGCGTAAGAGGCCGGTGTGTCGATGGACGCCTGAACGCGCATCAGGTCAGCCTGCATATCTTTGTACACAGGCTCCAGCACTTTTTTGAACAAAGCATCGAAGGGCTCCTCGCCGCCGCCGAGTGAGGCCAGCTCGACAGGCCTTTGCGGGGTCGGCAGAAGGAGCGAGGTCAGGGCGGCGCGGATCTTCGGCTTATACCGTTCCAGGTTATCGTGGGCGATGTCGACGTGCTCTTCCTCATGCCGGAGGATGGCCTTGTACTCGCACGAACCTTTGCGGTACTCGCGCGCCACGAAGACCTCGATCGACTTGTAGAGAAGATCGACATTGACGGACTCGAGCCAATAGCAAATACGCCCGTCGATCACTTCGCTCGCCTGCTCCACTCGCGTCTCGACACTGAGGTCGGGCACCATCAATCCCAGAACCTGCGCGTCCGGTCCGTGGAAGCTGCGGGCGGTCAGCTCGGCCCGTGACAGGCTGTGATTGATTGGCGGTGTGGGGATCGAGATGGAAACCTTGACGTTGAAGGGCCGATCCGGACGAGCGGGGCAGACATCGCCGCGCGAGGTGATGCCCGGTGGAACCTCGTCGGTGGGTGAGAGGACGTTCTGGGATGAAGCCTCCTTAGCGGGTGGTGCCGGCGGCGGCGTGCCGAGCAAGGCGAGCATCTCCCCAGCTGTCTCATTGCCTTGTTCGGCGGCCAACTGGTACCAAGACAGTGCTTCCGGTAGGCGTTCCTTGCCCCAAAAGCCGGTGCGGTAGAAATCTCCGATCTTGACCTGTGCTGTCGGATAGCCCGCTTCGGCGGCGCGGATGTACCAGCCGAGCGCGGCATCCATATCCGGGTCGATACCCAGGCCGTGCTCGAAGAGAAGCGCTACATTGTACTGCGCTGCGAGGTCGTCCGCCTCGGCCAAGGGCAACCAAATTTGGAATGCGCTTTCGTAGTCGCCGGCATCATAGGCGCGCACGCCAGCGTCGAAATCCGAGGCAGCAGCCGATCTCGCCAACAAGGCGAGACCCGTGATCAAAATGAATAGGCGTAACGCCATCCCAGGTCCTTTTGATCCTTAGACCTTCATATTAATTAATCATTCTAACATTTTACTTGCGATTGTTCCATCTTGACGATGAACTCGCTCAAATCAATAAGATGATGACCGAACAAGAGCTTGTTTTCGGTTGTTCGAGCGGTGCGGACTTATAGAGAACTCTAGCGGGAGGCCACTTCATGGCCGAGGACGCGGGGCAAATGCCGGATTTGGCGGCGTTGCGGCAAGGCGGAAAAGCCGCGCTGTCGCGGGCCTTGGCGGAGATGGAGGCACGGCCCGAGGCGGATGAGGTCGCTGCCTTGCTTGATGCGGCCTATCGCGCGCCGAACGCCGAGGTCATCGGCTTGACCGGCCCGCCCGGGGTGGGCAAATCGACTTTGCTGGGATCGGTCATTGCCGTGTACCGCGCGCAGGGTCTCCGGGTCGCCGTCATTGCCGTCGATCCCTCCTCGAAGCGCTCGCGCGGGGCCTTGCTCGGCGACCGCCTGCGCTACGGCGGCGATCCTGAGGACGGTGGACTATTCGTGCGCTCCATGGCCGCGCGCGACCGCCTGGGCGGATTGGCCCCGATGACCCTGGCGGCAATGGTCCTGATGCGCGCCCTTTTCGATCGCGTGTTGATCGAGACGGTGGGGGTCGGACAGTCCGAGACCGAGGTCGCCGCCGTGGCCGATAGCATCGTTTTTTGCGTGCAGCCGGGCTCGGGAGACTCCCTGCAATTCATGAAGGCGGGCATTGTCGAGATCCCGGATATCGCCGTGGTGACCAAGGCGGATGTGGGCGCGCCGGCCCGGCGCGCCCGGGCGGACCTCATGAGCGCGCTTGGCCTTGGCGATCCGGGCGCTGGGTCCGGTGGCTGGGAGGTTCCGGTCGTCCTTTTGTCGGCGACGCGCGACGTGGGAATCGAGGATCTGCTCGCTGTCCTGGAGCAGCATCGGGCCTGGCTACGACAGAGTGGCGAGGGGCGCCGCCGCCGCGCCGCCCAGGCCGAGGGATGGTTGCGCGAGGCACTGGGCGAGCGCTTCGGCCGAGAGGGGCTGAAATTGCTGGAGCCGATCTCGCTGGCGCCGAACGAGTCGCCCTTTTCGGCCATGCGGCGGCTTGCCGCTCAGGTGACCTTGACCCGCACAGGGCCTTGAGCTTGGCGGGGTTCAGGACGCCGGTTCTTGTCGCCGCAACCAGGCTGGTGTCTCGACGACAAGGGACTGTCCACCTGACAAGAGCTCTCCCGGTTTTTCCAGCGCGTCGAGCCTTAACAACGCAAGGGCGCGCTTGCCGCTGGTCGAGCGCAAGACCCCGACCTCACGACCATCCTTAACCACCGGCGTGCCGGGCGCCGGTGCCGTGCCATCGAAGACCGCCGGCAGCAAGCGCTTTTTGATCAGTGCGCGATATCGGGTCCGGGCGGTCAGTTCCTGACCGATGTAGCACCCCTTCTCCCAATCGATGCCGCCCAGCTCGTCGAACCCGTTCTCCAGAAGAATCGATCGCTCGATTTCCAGGTCCTGGCTGCCGTCGGGGATCCCGTGTGCTAAGCGCAGGTCGTTGTAACCATCGCGACCGCCGGTCGCGAAATGTTCCGCGATGGTCGAAGCCGCCGTGCTCCGCGGCAGCACGAGGCGTGCACCCAGCTCGGCCAAACGCGGGTCGATGCAGGCGTGTCCGCCGGCAAAGGCGCAAGCGGCTCCCGGTTTTTCCGGCAGGCCGAGGCACGCCGCTGTTCCGGGTCCCCAGGCCACAACGACCACCCAATCGTCCGAGGCCTCCGCCAGCTCCACCTTTGCGCGCAGCTTGAAACGTGAGAGCCGCTGACGCAGGTCCGCAAGACGCGCGCGCTCCGCGTCGAGCAGCAAGGTCTCCTCATGGACGTGGATGAAGAAGTCGTGCAGGAACTTGCCTTGCGGCGTGAGGAAAGCCGACCATAAGGCGCGCGACGGATCCGCTTTCATTATGTCGTTGCTGATCAGTCCTTGGAGAAAGGGCGCGCGATCTTCTCCCGCGATCCGCAGGATGCCGCGATCATCAAGGGCTGTTGCGCGAGGGCGATCCATGTGGGCTCCGAACGTTTCTTCTTAGGCCTTAAGACTTGGCATGACCCCCGCTCCGGTTCAAGAGCCGAGCCGAGAGCGGCGCGCCCGTAGCGAAAACCGAAAACCATTGCATCGGCCGGAATTGACGGCAAAGTTGCGGGCGCGTCATTGCGCATCCGGATTGGCCGACGATGGGAGCTGTCGTGAGCGAGGTCCATTTTCCCAGTGATCAAAAGAGTGAGCCACTCCTTGAGACCCGGCTTGCGGTCGTCTCTTGGAACATCTGGTGGCGCTATGGCCCCTGGCAGGCGCGCGAGCCGCTCCTGCTCGCCGCGATCAAGGCCGAGGACCCGGACGTCGTCTGCCTGCAGGAGGTTTGGGAGGACGATACCGGGGACCAGGCGGCGCGCTTCGGCGAGGCTCTGGGGCTGAACGCCGTCTATGGCCGAGCCTCGGACCGTCTCGACGTGGGCTTCGGCAACGCCGTGTTGTCGCGCTGGCCGATCATCTCCAGCCGCTCGGTCGCCTTGCCGGACTCGCCCGGTGAGGAGGGCGGCGGCAGCCGTGGCGCGCTGATGGTTGATATCGATGGACCTCGGGGACCCTTCTCCGTGGTCAGCACCCACCTCTGCTGGCGCTTACATGAAAGCCGCTGGCGCCAGCGCCAGGTCGAGAGCCTGTGCGACTTCGTCGCCAGTCACAATCTGCCCGACTTTCCGCCGCTGGTTTGCGGCGATTTCAACGCCCCGCCGACCTCCGATGAGATACGCATGATGACCGGGGAGGCGGCGGTGCCGGTCGAAGGGCTGTTCTTCCACGACGCCTGGGTCGTCGCCGGCGATGGCGGGCCGGGCTACACCTGGGACCAATCGAACGATTTCGCGGGGGGCGCCTTGGAGCCGAACCGGCGCATCGACTATATCTTTTCCGGCGATCCCCGCGCCAATGGGGCGGGGCATGTGACCGAGTGCCGAGTGATCGGCCGGCAGGCCGCCGAGGGTGTCTTTCCGAGCGATCACTTCGGCCTGGCGGCCCGCATTCGCTATTGAGTCTCGTCCGGCGCCAGGACTTCGAGCAGCGTGAAGGAGCGCGTGCCGAGCCCCGGCGAGCGATATTCCATCAGCAGAACCCGATCCCCTTCCTTCGGTGCCTGGCTGCGCTCGACCGTCAGGCGCACGTTCTCGCCGCCGCGCTCCAGGGCGACGAGGATCTCCGGCCGGCCCTCGGTCTCGGCTTGCTGCGCTGTAACCTTGACGACGCGGCCGGGGGCCTCGCCGACTGGCTCGGGTGGACCCGAGACGAGGTAGAAGGCCACCGTCACCGCGAGCAAGAGAAGTGGGATCCAAAGACGCAGTCGTCGTTTCAGGCTCATGACACGCTCTCCGGGTCGCGTTCGATCTCTTCCCTGCGCTTGGCGATATGGGCTTGTAGCGCCTCATCGATCGCGGGGTCCATCGGTGGCTTCTCGTAGTCTTTCAAGAGCTGCTTCCATATTTGGTTGGCGCGCTCGGTCGCGGTCAGGGCGCCGGCTTCCTCCCAAGTCTCGAAGTTGCGCCAGTCCGAGACCAAGGGCTCGTAGAAGGCGGTCTCGTAGCGGGCCAGCGTGTGCGCGGCGCCGAAGTAATGACCCCCGGGCTGGACCTCGGCGATGGCGTCCAGGGCGAGGGTGTCGTCATCGACTTTCAGCGGCTCCAGATAGCAGGCCATCATCTGCAGCATCTCGGCATCGATGATGAGCTTCTCGAAGGAGGCGACCAGTCCCCCCTCGAGCCAGCCGACGCCGTGAAAGACGAGGTTGGCGTGGCCCATGACCGCCCCCCAGATCGACATTTCGCTTTCATAGGCGGCCTGGGCGTCGACGACGTTCGAGGCCGTGGTGTTCGAGGAGCGATAGGGCAGTCGGTAACGCCTGGCCATCTGTCCGGCCGCCTGGCAGGCCTTGGTGTACTCGGGCGTGCCGAAGGCCGGCGCACCGGTCTTCATATCCACGTTGGAGGTGAAGCCGCCGTAGACGACGGGCGTGCCCGGATTGACCGCCTGGGCCAACGCGATGACCGCCAGCGCCTCGGCGTTCTGCTGCACCAACGCTCCCACCACGGTGGCCGGAGCCATGGCTCCGCAGAGCGTGAAGGGCGTGACCACGACCGGTTGGCCGTAGCGGGCGAGCGTCATCAAGCCATCGGCCATCGAGGCGTCGAGCTGGCGCGGCGAGTTGGTGTTGACGTTGCCGTAGATCATAGGCCGGCCGCGAAGGTCCTCAAGGTCGAGGCCTTGGGCGATGGCCCGCATCATAAGGCCATCGAGCGCGCGCACGCCACCGAGCAGGGAGCAGGCGAAGGCCTTGTTGGTGAGAGTGAGACCGGCGTAGATCTTGTCCAGGTGCCGGGAGGGCGCCGGCAGGTCCATAGGCTCGAAGGGGCTCGCGCCGCCGCCGTGGACGATGTCCAGCATCTGCACGACGCTCACGAAATCGCACATCTCCCGGTAGGTTCCCGCGCGGCGTCCCTGATCGAGGTCCGAGCAGAAGGAGGGGCCGCCGACGCTGGTGAAGTTGATGTTGTTGGTCCCGAGGGTGATGCTTCTCGACGGGTCGCGGGCCTCGATGGTGAATTCGGGCGGGGCCTTGGCCACCAATTCCTCGACCAAGGCCGGGTCGAAGCGCACGGTTTCCTCGCCCTCGTCGACATCGGCTCCGGCCTTGCGATAGACGTCACGGGCCTCCTTGCCCAATATCTTCATGCCGACCTCGGCGAGCACCTTGAGCGACGCCCGATGGATGGTCTCTACCTGATCGGCCGAGAGGACCTCTATGGCGGGGAGCGGGTTGCGGAGGTTTCGCCAGGGGAGAGGCCGTATGCCGTCGCCACGCTCGGATCTCAAGCGCTCTCGCGTGCGACGTCTCCGGCCCATCGTGCTGCTCCGTTGCTGGCCGCCGCCGAGGATCCAGCAGGTGGCATGGCCGACCATGCTTGTCCGATCCGCAACACTTGTCCACCCATGAAAATGGGTGATGCCGATGCTCACCACGGGCGAGCGGGCTTCTTGGTAAATGCTTTCTTAACAAGATCCGAGGCATTGTGAGTGGCCGTTTCTTCGGATACCCGGCGAGAAGGAGAGATGACGATGCGCGGTGACACGCACCGGGCGGGACGCTTTTTCGCGATCGTGCTGGCGATCGTTCTGCTATTCGGTTTGGTGAAGGCGGGCTGGTTGCCCACCGTTCCGGTCGAAGAGGGCGCTTGGATCTACTGGCTTGTCTATGCCGGCGGAGCCGTCGGACTGGGGCTTGCGGGTTATGAGGGCTGGCGCCTGATCAAATAGCGAACGGCCGCAAGGCACGCAATCAGGCGTTAGGATGTGAACTTATAATCCGGACGGGCCGCACCGTGGCGAAAGCCGTCGAGCTTCAGGAGAAAGCGACGCGGCATGGTCCCGCATCGCCCGCGGCCCTCTTCCTGGCCCACGCCCCTTTGCGCGCCAACGCGGCCTCGCCTGGATTATGAGTACACATCCTAGTTTCTCCGTAGTTCGAAAGGCAGCTCCAGCGCCTCGCGCTCGCTGGCGAAGACAGCCTCGATCCGCCCTGGTTTGCCTGAGGTCGCGACTGTGGCCTGCCAGGGGCCGGGTGATTGTCCGTCGTCCAGGAAGTGAACGATGGTCCCGGCGTCGCTGCCGCTGTCGTCGACGGCGTGGAACTGCACCAACCGATCCCGTTCTCCCTCCAGCCGCAGCAGCAGATTGCCGGTCTCGAACCCCTGCAGCGCCAGCGAGCGGCCATTGCCGTCATCGGTCTTGTCACCGGGCTCGCCCACCGCGAGCGCCAGGCTTTGCAGGCGGCTGGGCAACCGCACGATCAAGCGGCCTTCGACCGCGGCGATCGTCTCGGCTTCGACGGCTTCTTGAAGCTCCAGCGTCAAGTAGCTCTGCGCCTTCATGATCTCGTCGA
Source organism: Kiloniellaceae bacterium (assembly GCA_041552375.1). Taxonomy (GTDB): domain Bacteria; phylum Pseudomonadota; class Alphaproteobacteria; order Kiloniellales; family Kiloniellaceae; genus JAJFGK01. The sequence continues at coordinate 7,792 of JBFELD010000075.1, forward strand.
AGGAATCCCAGCGCAGCGAGAGGAACTCTCCCTGGCCGACGTCGATACGATTTCCGTCCGCAAGCACCAGGTGGTCGATGTGAAGCTCCGTGCCGGACAGATTGCCGGCGAGGGCCGGGCTTTGCGGGCCCATGACAGTGATACCCACCTGGTAGTTGGGGCCGAAGAAGCGTGAGATCTGCTCCAGGCATAAGCGGAAGGGCGCCGCTTCGCCGGCGGCCTGCGCGTTTTCGCAGCTCTTGGCGGGAAGTGCCGCGCCGGCGGCGAAGTCATCGGCGTTGGCGGTGGCCACTCGATAGGGCTCAGGGTAGTCCCATTGCTCGAATTTCGGATATCCCGCCGCGAGGCGGAAGGGATAGCTTTTCTCCGCGAAGCCGGTGGCGATGATAAATTCGGCGCTGGCAATCCGGCCCTGGAAGTCACGCTCCACCTTCCGCTCGAACCCACCGAAGGACCCGCCGCCGGCGGTGCCTGCCGCGGCCAAGGCTTGACCTTGAGCGTTCAGGGCGCGCACTGCGAGCAAGCGGTCGGTCTCGCCACTGACGCTATAGGAAATACGTCCCTCACCGGCCTCCTTGAGCTCGATTCTGACGCCGTCCATTTCGATCGTCTGGCCGGCAAAGGGGGCGTCGAGGCGGCGGGTCTCAGTGGTCTTGGCCAGGTTAAGAGTGATCTCGCCTTCGATCGTGGCGACGTCGATCAAGGCGTTGACAGGATACCCATTCTCCTTCGTGGCGCCGCCGGGTGGAGCCGGGTTTGCGGCGCCGGCGTGACAACCCCGGTCAGGCGAACTTCGGCTTGCGCCGCTCCCGGAACGCCTCGTAGGCCTCGCGGAAGTCCGGGTGCTCCATGCAGGCCGCCTGGATCTCGACCTCGGCAGCGAGCGCCGACTCGAGGTCCATCGCCGCCTCGCGCAGCACCAGCTTCTTGGTGATCTCGAGGCCGAAGGCGGGGCCGGCGGCGAGCCGCTCCGCCCACC